>NZ_JBNQGD010000205.1:0-15362 GCF_050436765.1 Arachidicoccus sp.
TACGTTCGGTACCGATAATAGGTTTTACATATTGCACTAAGTTCTCTTTTTGGTTCTGCGCCCAAATTGAATGACTGCAGGCAAAGAGTATTAAAACAAGTGTGGCCTTTCTCATATTATTGACAATTATATAATCAATGAAAATAGAAAAGATTTATATACCGACTCGTTAATGAACATTAAACTGTCAATAATATTATCATTTATTTCCAAAAAATTGCTGAAATTTCATTTCGCGTAACCATGCTTGAAGTACTTAGGCAATTTATCGTTGTTATCGAGATTGGAAACATATACAATCTATATTTGTTTTGCCATGGTTTGTCGTGAATTCTTTCGCCTGCCGATTTAAAGAAATAATATAGAAACGAGATAGTTACCTCAGGTTTGATTTAGAAATTGAGCTTTGAGTGCATGGATTGCTACTTCCATCTAGCTATTGCTTTGGATAAAGACAAAACAAATAGTTTTGGACAAAGTAAATCCAAAGCGTGTGTCAGATTGGTGGATCATTTTTAAATAAAAGCGCCGTAAACTGGGTGTTCACGGCACTTTATGTATGACTTAAACGTCTATTTATTAGATTTATGCTACTGCTTTTTTTACTAATTCAGCGGCTTCGCTTAGCAAGATAGCAGATTCCACTTTCAAACCACTTTCATCAATTAATTTTTTAGCTTCTGTCGCATTTGTTCCTTGTAAGCGCACAATTATAGGAATTTCTATATTTCCCATTTTATTAAAGGCCTCAATCACTCCGGCTGCAACCCGGTCACAACGAACAATTCCACCAAAAATATTAATTAAAATAGCTTTTACATTTGGGTCTTTCAAAATGATCCTAAACCCGGCTTCTACTGTTTCCGCATTGGCAGTACCGCCGACGTCCAAAAAGTTGGCAGGTTCACCACCACTCAATTTTATCATGTCCATGGTAGCCATTGCAAGACCTGCGCCATTAACCATACAGCCAACGTTACCATCTAATTTTACAAAGTTCAGGTTGTATTGCCCGGCTTCTACTTCTGTGGGGTCTTCTTCTGTTACATCGCGTAAAGCAGCAATATCCGGACGACGCATCAATGCGCTGTCGTCGATATTGAGTTTACAATCCACCGCGATTATTTTATTGTCTGAAGTTTTGAACAAAGGATTTATTTCCAACATACTTGCATCAGTACCAACATAAGCGTTGTATAAATTGGTTACAAACTTCACGCAATTTTTAAAAGCATCTCCACTCAAACCTAAGTTGAATGCAATTTTGCGCGCTTGAAAAGCTAACAAGCCGCCGGCCGGATGCACCCATTCTTTAAATATTTTGTCCGGTGTATTATGTGCCACTTCTTCAATGTCCATTCCACCTTCGGTACTATACATAATTACGTTTTGCCCTTTTGCACGATCGAGCAAAATTGACAAATACAATTCTTTTGTCGAGTCAGGCCCTTCGTAATAAGCATCCTTTGCAATAAATATCTTGTTTACTTTTTTGCCTGCGGCACCCGTTTGAATGGTAACCAAGGTTCCGCCCAAAATATTCTTTGCTACTTCAATCGCTTCTTCTGCACTCTTCACTACTTGTACGCCATGCTGTTCACTGCCTATAATTTTTCCTTTCCCACGACCGCCTGCGTGTATCTGCGCTTTTATAACTGCAAACTTACTATTGGTCTCAGATTTTATTTGGCGATAAGCTTCTTCGGCTGCCATTACGGAGTCCACTGAAATGCCCTCTTGTACAGGGACATTGAATTTTTTCAAAAGCTCTTTTGCCTGATATTCGTGCAAGTTCATAAGGCTAAATTTTATTTTTTAGTGGCACGAAGATAAGCCAACTGGCTCAATGTTCAAAGATGGATTTTGAGTTAACTGTATTGTTTAACTTTTTAATGATTGATGTCTGTTAATCGCATGCTTATTTAAATTAGCACCAGGTATTCTTTGCTGTGGAACATCAGATTTGACATACAGTTATCGCGTTCGTTCTGCCCCATCAGAAAGAAACGAAAATGACCAGGTATGGACTCTCGTAATTAAATCAGAAACTCATTGAAACAAACATATGCTAGACTTTTTCTTCCCTGAAAATTTGTTTCTATCAAAAAATATATTATCTTTAAAATGCATTGTTCATCTTTAATTCTAAAGCTATGACCTTATTCGGATTCCTTGTGTTGCTATTAATTGCAGCCATCTGTGGAGGTATCGGACAAAGCCTTGCCGGCTATTCACTGGGCGGCTGCTTTGTTTCTATCGTTGTAGGTTTTGTAGGGGCCTACATTGGCAAATTGCTCGCGGTGAAGTTTCATCTACCTGTAATATGGTCTGTAAATATCCAGGGCGAAGTCTTTCCCATTATTTGGTCAATTATTGGCTCGGCAGTGTTGACGTTTATTATTGCACTTCTGCGAAAGCTAATGGTGCAGAAGTAAATTTCAGCACCTAATTTTGCTTGGAATGTCTTCAATCCTTTTTTAATACGAACGTTTTGCCCCTAGTTGCTGTGCATCAATATGAAATTACTATTTTCAGTCTTACTTCTTTCGTTCAGCAGCTTTGCCTATTCCCAAAGTAAAAATGCTATCGTTCAATCTTGGGTTAAAACTTCAGTTGAAAATTTGTCGGATCGAGAATTTTCAAATGACACATTTTACATGCGATATACCTTCGGTAAATCTAACTTGAATATTAGCCTTGCACCTGCCTGGGATCAATATAATGTTGCATGGAAAATAAATGGAGATGCGCTTACAATTGGTTTTGACAGATACAAGATTGAAGTCTTAAATGATACTGCACTAACGATTTCTTTGGCAGGTTTTAGAAGATATAGATTTTTGTCTGAGACGTACCTAAGCCGTCAAAAGGAATATTTGGATTCTATTGGGATGTATGGAAATGACATCCTCTATAAGGCTAATAATTTTGTTACACCCAGGTATACCGGTAAAGGAAATCTACAGGGTATTATTTTAAACCAAGTAAAGGACGAACATATTGTAACGGCCAAAACCTTTTTGGCTTCCTTTATCATTACTGAAAAAGGGATATTGGAAAACATAAAAATCGAAAAATCAATCAATCCGGATTTTGATAAGGAAGTAATCGACGAATTTTTGAAGATTTCTAAAAAATGGAAACCGGCTTATTTTCGGGGCATCCCTATAAACACACAAATGTTATATAAGATTAAATTTTACAACTCTACAACCAATATGAGTTCAGGTAACACAAATGGATAATTGGAGGTGCCTGATTGTACAATACTTTTCTATTAGCTTGTTCTCTTTGCTTCTGAAATCAATTCTTCCAAATTTATTTTCCCCTCGTAAATGGCTTTGCCAACAATTGCACCGCTGCAACCTATACTCTGTAAAGTCTTCAGATCGTCAATATTACTTACTCCTCCGCTTGCAATAAAATTAATAGCAGGAAATTGTGCAATTATTTTTTTATACAAGTCTATCGACGGGCCTTGTAGCAAACCATCTTTACTTACATCTGTACAAAAAACGTTATTAATACCTTTGGCTGTGTATTTTTTTATAAAAGAAAAAATATCAATATCTGTCGTTTCTAACCAGCCGCTAATGGTTATTTTTTCGTCCTTTACATCGGCGCCCAACAAAAATCTTTCTGGGTCATAATTTTCTATCCACTCCGAAAAAAGTGCTTCGTCTTTGACCGCTAAACTTCCAATGGTAGCGTATTTGGCACCCGAGTTTAATACTAATTCCACATCTTCTTTTTGTTTGATTCCGCCGCCAAAATCAATTATCATATTTGTTGATGCCGTAATATTCTCCAACACTTTCCAATTCGTAACTTTGCCCGCTTTTGCACCATCTAAATCTACCAAGTGCAATCGTTGTAAACCTATGTCTTCAAATGATTTAGCTACATCTACCGGATTTTCATGATAGATAGTCTTCTGCATATAATCGCCTTGCGTAAGGCGCACACATTTGCCATCGATAATATCTATTGCTGGAATAATTGTCATTTTTTAACCTTTGTTTGACACAAAAGTAAGCTAATAGAAATGATTTTTTTGTGCAATAATAATTTTCGGTGAACAGTTATTTTTATATGTTTATTTGAAAAAACAAGTCCTAACTTTAGTAAAAAATTATTCTTTCATTTTAAAGTAAAAAAACAATGACAACGCAACAAATAGCTGACAGGTTTTATATGTTGGCTCAAGAAGGAAAATTTGATGAAATTCAAGACGAATTGTATGCACAAGATGTAAAAAGTACCGAACCGGAGGGTTCGCCTTGGCCGCAGGTTCAAGGCATAGCAGCTGTAAAAGAAAAGGGTGTGAAGTTTAATGAAATGGTGGAAGAAATGTATGGTGGCTTTACGGATAGGCCGATTGTTTCTGGAAATACATTTGCTTGTCGCATGGGGTTTGAGGCTAAAATGAAAGGGCGCGAGCGTGAGGCGATGGAGGAAATTGCTTTGTATCGGGTGAAAGACGGAAAGATTATTTCAGAACAATTTTTTATGTAGTTCCCATCAAAAAAGAAGCAGTAAGATTTAAGTCCTACTGCTTCTTGCCATTATAGAGAAATTATTTTAGCCTAGTTTTTTTTGTAGATTTTTATCCAACTCGTCTAAAAATTCTTCAGTGGTCTGATAATCTTTACCATGTTGAACTTTGTTACCGTGGATACAAACCGCTAAATCTTTCGTCATTTTACCACTTTCGACAGTTTCAATACAAACTGTTTCTAATGCATGGGAAAAATCAATTAATGCTTGGTTGTCGTCTAGCTTTCCGCGGAAAGCCAAACCACGAGTCCACGCAAAGATCGATGCAACAGGGTTTGTAGAGGTTTTGTTCCCTTTTTGGTGTTCGCGATAGTGACGTGTAACAGTGCCGTGTGCCGCCTCAGCCTCCATCACTTTCCCGTCTGGTGTTACCAATGTTGAAGTCATTAACCCCAAGCTACCAAAACCTTGTGCTACGGTGTCACTTTGTACATCGCCATCGTAATTTTTACAGGCCCATACAAAATTTCCGTTCCATTTTAAGGCAGAAGCTACCATGTCATCGATTAAGCGATGTTCATAAACGATGCCAGCAGCTTCGAATTTAGTTTTATATTCTTGTTGATATATGTCTTCAAAAATATCTTTAAAGCGGCCATCATATTTTTTAAGGATGGTATTTTTTGTTGAAAGGTATAAAGGCCATCCCTTACTCAATGCCTGGTTGAAACATGCGTGAGCAAAGCCTTTGATGCTTTCATCAGTATTATACATTGCCATTGCTACGCCATCGCCTTTGAAATTATGCACTTCAAATTCTTGTACGCTTCCGTCTTCACCTTCAAACTTAATAGTAAGTTTACCCTTTCCTTTAGTAACGAAATCGGTAGCGCGGTATTGATCGCCAAAGGCGTGACGGCCTATGCAGATGGGAGCCGTCCAATTGGGTACCAGACGAGGAACATTTTTGCAAACAATCGGTTCGCGGAATACGGTACCATCCAAAATATTACGGATTGTACCATTGGGAGAGCGCCACATTTGCTTTAACCCAAATTCTGTTACCCTTAATTCGTCAGGTGTTATAGTTGCGCATTTAATACCTACACCGTGTTGCAAAATGGCATGTGCCGCATCAATAGTTACCTGGTCGTTGGTGGCATCCCGATGCTCTATACCCAGGTCGTAATACTTTATATCAATATCCAGATAAGGTAGAATGAGTTTGTCTTTGATGAATTTCCAGATAATTCGTGTCATTTCATCGCCATCCAGTTCGACCACCGGATTGGCTACTTTTATTTTTTCAGCCATTAGAAAAAATTATTTTTAAGAGTGAATAATTTAATGCGTACAAAAATAAGGGAATGATACGATAAATTAAAAGTTTCCTTCACCGTCCTTGTCAGATCTTGCATTTTATCTATGAGCTTTCCATTGTTCATATAATTGATGACCCTTTGCTATAGCTTTCAGTCTTTTGCGCTTAAGTGAGATGCTTGGATCAAATTCTTTGTCCTGATCTAGTAATATTTTGTAGGCTGATAAGACATTTCTATTCGTAAGTAAACCTATAAAGTGTTGATCTATATTGGAAATCACAGGTAACACATCTTCTTTTTCTTCCAACAGTATTTGAATGGCCTCTATTAAACTTGCATTGTCATTGATAGGTGTTTTATCGGTATTAATGAGCAACTGACCTAGTTTTTCCGTCGAAGTGTCTGCCTCCCATAAACTTCTCCAATTAAGGAAGCCTTTATAATTCCCATTTTGATCGGTAATAATAATGTAATCAACATCTTCACTTGTTTCAGCCAATTTTTTTTGCGCATCTTCAATCTTATCATCTTCTTTTAACATGGGAAAAGAAGAGGTAAGGACTTGAGAAACTTTTATCCTTTCTAATGCATCCGGTTCATATGATTCAGGAACTTTTACCCCTTTGCGGAATATCTTTTCCGTCATAATCGTCGTTTTCATAAAGAAAAAAGATATAAAATAAGATGCAGAGCAGGCTGCCAACAAAGGAAGTAAGGCGTTGGATTGACCCGTACTTTCTATAGCAAAAATAATAGAAGTAAGCAAAGCACGGGAAGCACCTGCAAACATGGCCGACATGCCTATGAGTGCAGCCATAGGAAGAGCCACACCTGCGTGGGGGAAATATCGATTAATAAATAACCCCAACAATAAACCCGTGGCACCCCCAATAGTGAACAACGGGGCAAGTGTCCCGCCTGAGGTTCCACTACCCAATGCAATTGCCCATGAAAGAAATTTTAAAGTGGCTAAAGATAATATGAGATTGAATGTAAGATGTCCAGAGAGAATATCAGTAATATTGTAATAGCCTACGCCTAATGTTCTGGGCGCAAAATAACCTATGACACCCACGATAAGTCCACCAATTGCCGGGTACCACATAAAATGGATAGGAATTTTTTTAAAAAGATCCTCCGACCAAAAAACAAGTTTAGTAGAAAGAATGGATAGGAAGCCGATAGCGATACCAATAACGCTATACCACAGCAATGCAATATTGCTTGCCACGGCGACATTGCGCATAGGAAAGATAGGCTGTGAACTAAATAACAAATGATGCCCAGCTGCACCTGTAATACATGCCAATGCAATAGGGATCAAGGAGCGAGGAGAAAATTCAAACAACAATAATTCTATCGCCAGGAATATAGATGCAATGGGACTTCCAAAGACAGCTGCCATGCCCGCCGCCGCGCCGGCAGACAACAGTATTTTTCGCTCTTTGTCTGTAATTTTCAGTATTTGTCCAACAGCAGAGCCTAAAGCGCCGCCAGTAGCAATTACCGGACCTTCTGCTCCAAACGGTCCTCCGGTTCCTATAGCTATGGCTGAGGAAATAGGTTTGAGGTAAACGATATTGGGATTTATTTTACTTTTATTGGTCAATATTTGTTCCATTGCTTCTGGAATGCCATGACCGCGAATGCCTATCGAACCATAATAAATCATTAACCCTACGATTAAACCACCAATAGCCGGAATGAAAATCCCCCAAATACCTAGATGGTTATTTGATGGATTTCCGGCACCCGCAAGAGTCCCATAAAAGGAAATATTGGTAATTAGATTGATAATATACATTAGGAACTTGGCGACCAAGCTTACAACAATGCCTATGGCGATAGCTAAAAGGGAGATGGAAACCAGTCTCTTTTTGTTCTGCGGAATTTTGGGTTTCATATTCTCCGCATCCAGCGACGGCTGAAGCCCCACCGAAACGGGCAATACATTTTTAGAAATTTTACTTTCTTTCATTTAATGAATTTTTTTTTTGGCTGTTCCTACGAAAATCACTTTTAGCAAAGACCAAAACCTGAATGCATTTCTAAGTTAGGTGAAAAAAATTAAATTTTTATTTTTTGTTTAAAGAAACAATAGGGTGATGGGTAATTAGGATTCGATTGAAATGACGTTTATTCCGAACTTTAATATTATACTCACCCACTGTTTTTACCGGTTCAACCGGGATTCCGTCTATTTATCTATTTTATTGTTTCCTTATCAAATTATCAAATTGTGCAATAAATAATTACCTTACATTTGCTTCAAGCTAAAACAAAAAACTTTTCAGCATGGTTTCTATTTACGTGATTTTATATTTAATAGGATGGCCAATAGGTATCTATGGCATGTTTAAAAAAGCAGGGGTAGCACCCTGGAAAGCTTTTATCCCTTTTTATAATACTTGGATTATTTGTAATCTTTGCGGCATTAATAAACTTTGGTTTTGGTTACAGTTTATACCTATCGCCGGACAGTTTATTACGATATGGATGACGATCATATTTGTAATGCAGTTTGGTAAATTTTCTTTTATAGATCATACGCTTACGACATTGGTACCTTTCGTTTATTTACCCTATATAGGCTTTTCTAAAGACGTTAGATATGTTGGTCCGGAAGGAGTAAAGCATTATAAGAAATCTACTACCCGTGAATGGGTCGATGCGCTGGTTTTCGCCACTGTAGCAGCTACCATCATTCGCACATTTATTTTTGAAGCTTATGTAATTCCTACAGGAAGTATGGAAAAAACTTTATTGATAAACGACTTTTTGTTTGTTGATAAAATGACCTATGGTGCAAGAGTACCGGAAACGCCAGTAAGTTTTCCTTTTGTGCATAATTTTATGCCTTTTTCTACAACTGTTCCTTCTTATACTAAGTTGGTTCATCTAAAATATAGACGCCTGCCTGCTTTTGGAGAAATAAAGCGCAATGACGTCGTCGTATTCAATTTTCCTGCGGGAGACACGATTATTAATGAAGCTGGTTATGGCTCAGAATTACCCTATTATCAAGTGTTACGTGAGCAGTATCATGGGGATAGGGCTACTTTATTTGCACAGCATAAAATACTGGTTCACCCCATTGATAAAACCGACAATTATATAAAAAGATGTACCGGTATTGCAGGCGATACGATTCAGATTATCAATACTGAACTGTATGTAAATGGGAAGAAGGCATATATACCACCGACTTCTCAAATGGAGTATTTGGTGACTACAAATGGGAATGCTTTTTCTGACGACGTTTTAAGAAATCAAATACATATAAAAATTGATCCTGTAAACGCAAGCGATGAACCTGAGTTCAGCCCACAAGGAAACAATCAATATATTTTTGATGCGACAGCAGATGAAATTGCACAAGTGAAAAAGTTACCGAATGTGGTGAATGTGCAATTTTATATTCAAACAAATCATGGTCTTTTCCCTTATTACAGTGAGTCAGACAGCAGTTGGACACCGGATAATTTTGGCCCCTTATGGATTCCCAAAAAAGGTGTGACGGTAACACTCACACAGCAAAATCTTCCTATATATAGAAGAATAATTACCACTTACGAACATCATATATTGACAGAGAATAATGGTCAATTTGTAATTGATGGTAAGCCAACAA
Organism: Arachidicoccus sp.; assembly: GCF_050436765.1. Lineage (NCBI taxonomy): Bacteria > Pseudomonadati > Bacteroidota > Chitinophagia > Chitinophagales > Chitinophagaceae > Arachidicoccus > Arachidicoccus sp. Next base: position 9,451 of record NZ_JBNQGD010000205.1, read on the forward strand.
ATCAATACACTTTTCAATATAATTATTATTGGATGATGGGGGACAATCGTCATCGTAGCCAAGATAGTCGCTATTGGGGTTTTGTGCCTGAAACGGCCGTTGTAGGCAAGGCTTCACTTATTTGGTTTAGCTGGCAGAATGGTCCGCGCTGGAAGCGAATTTTTAAAGTAATTAAGTAAATAAAAGTCTATCTTTAAAGAATTAATAACCTCATTGCTTTTGGCTTTGAGGTTTCTAATTTTAATAAATGCTCTATGGAAAAGGAATACAGTTTTACCTATCAGATATTCACGGATATTGATCAATTAAGTGAAGAAGATACTCTGCTTTTACAAAAGGCAAGGGCTAATACACAGAATGCGTATGTACCCTATTCTTCTTTCCAAGTTTCAGCTATCGCTTTGATGCACAATGGTGCAATAGTGAAAGGCACCAATCAGGAGAATGCCAGTTATCCTGTGGGCATTTGCGCTGAACGTGTGTTGCTGAGTACCATTTCTTCAGTTCAGCCGAATGTTGCAGTTAAAACCATTGCAATTAGTTATCATAATTTGAATGGAGAAAGCCTTCGTCCTGTCGCTCCTTGTGGGATGTGCAGGCAAGCTTTGTTAGAACAGGAGAATCGGTTTAAGCAACCCATAAAAATTATTTTGAGTGGGATGGAAGGAGAAGTAATCATCGTAGAGAATGCACGTCAGTTGTTACCCTTTAATTTCTCCGCGGAAGATATGCTGTGAGTGAATATAAGAAAAGAGTTGCCGACTTTATTTTTTGTGTACCCAAATCTATTTACGTAGGTTTTACTTTTAACTTACAATTTCGATTGAAATAAAAAATATTCTTTGGGGAAACTGAAACTTATATTCTCCGGATCTTCTTTGAAAAGCCCATATACACTACTTCCTGAGCCCGACATAGATGCGTATATCGCCCCCTTTTTGTACATTGTCTCTTTTAAAGAACCAATAGCCGGATATTGTGCAAATACAGATGCTTCAAAATCATTTCTCAATAAATCTTTCCAATTTTCTACCGGTTGTCGAATAATTCTTTCTATCGGTTCAATGGGGGCTTTAGGTGTAATTTTAGCAAATGCCATTCCGGTATGCACGTGTATCTTAGGATGAACCAGTACAATAAAATAATTACTTAAATCGAGCTTAATTGGTTGCAATAATTCGCCTCTACCTGTAGCTATACAAGGTTGATTGAGCATAAAGAACGGACAATCACTCCCTAGCATCAGCCCATAATCTTTTAATTTTTGCTCGGCAATTTGTAATTGAAATGCTTCGTTTAATAATCTCAGCATAAAAGCCCCATCGGCACTACCACCACCCAAACCTGCGCCTAAAGGAATATGTTTAAGTAGGTAACTTGAAATGTCAGGCAACTGAGGGAAATCTTTTTTTAAAAGCTGAAAGGCCTTTGTGCAAAGATTGTTTTCGAGTGAACCCTCGATGGTTATTCCAGAAATATTTAGTGTAAATTCTTCGGCACCCGTATGATTAGGTATGATTTCTAACGCGTCGCACAAACTAATAGGGTAGAAAATGCTGGAGATATTATGAAACCCGTCACTACGCTTTTCTGTAACATATAGACCCAAATTTATTTTAGCATTTGGAAAATTTATCATGCATTAAAATTTGGCTTTTCGGATGGGAAAATTATTTTTTTCTTCGGTTGATTTCGTCGCGAATAGCTGCTGCCCTTATATAATCTTCGGCTTCCAAAACCTGATTGAGCATGTTTTGTAATTCTTCAATACTCAATCTTGAAAGATCATCGTTGGTATTGACAGTTGGTGTTTGTGGAGCTAAAGTCTGCTCAGCAGTAGACGATACATTACTTTCTTCAATGACCAAACTGGCACTATCTAATATGTGTTCGTAGGTATAAATTGGACAGCCAAAACGAACAGCCAATGCGATTGCATCGCTTGTACGACTGTCTATTTCGGCAGTTTGCCTATCATTCATGCAAACCAATGTAGAATAAAAAACGCCTTCTTGCAAATCGTTAATAATGACCTCAATGAGTTCTATATTAAAGGCAGTAGTGAAATTCTTAATTAAATCATGTGTCAATGGCCTTGTTGGTTTCATTCTTTCTAAAGCTACCGCAATGGCCTGTGCTTCAAAACTGCCAATGACGATAGGCAACTTTCTCAAACCATTTAATTCGCCCAATACAACAGCGTAAGACTGTGTACCCGACATACTATGTGACAGAGCAACTATTTCCAACTCAATTTTTTTCATTCTATAAGTTTACCTCCAACGATATATGCCACAAATGTAAAAAAATCAATGCGGAATATCCTGAAAAAGCTGTTTAAATTAATTAATTAGAGCAAAAAGTAAAGCAAGTCAAACTTTAAACGGCATTGCGTGAAGGAAACAAATTTTGATTTTTTACCCGCTCTTGATTCTCCTTTAGCTGAAAACCCAGGTTCGCCGATAGTGATACCGATAACTGCTCACGGTGAGAATGTGCCTTTATGTAATACATTTAAATAAAGGATCGCTTCTTGAGAAAAAATGTTTGGTTGATATATCAACATAATACTACCTTTGCCACCAAATTTTAAATGAATGGATATAGAAAACCCATATTTAACGGAGATAAAAGGCACACTTACTTATCATATTCATCGTATTAGCCATCTTATTCAATTAAGGGGAAATCAGCTGATAAAGGAAAAGGAAATTCCAATTGATATGGATCAATTACCTGTATTAATGTGTGTTTTTTTTGGCGATAATATTTCTCAGCAAGAGGTCGCTTCCGTCTGTAACAGGGATAAAGCCTCTGTAAAGCGTACTCTTACTGTCTTTGAAAAAAAAGGACTTATAAAGATATTGCCTCACCCCAAAGACAAACGTAAAACGATTGTACAAACTACGGATGTAGGGAATTTTGTTACTGAACAGATAAGAGAAATGATCTATGAGGCCGAAAAGGAAATGTTCTCATTTTTAAATAATAGAGAACGCAAGGAATTGTTGGAAAATTTGCAACGCATTCTTTCCAAAGTGGAAATATCTGGTTGCGGTAAAATGTAAAATTGTTCTATCAACTAATTTCTCGGTTTACCGCTTACCGAAGGTAAATAACCGTTTATCGAAAATGCATTTTTTTAGTTTGGAGGGTCGAATAGATTTGCGTCTGTAAATATGGAAAAGAGTAAGAGGTTTGCCGTAAAAGGAACTGTTAGCTATAAAAACTCATTCTACAAAATAGATATATTATATGAAAAAATTGATGATTAACGTATTTAGTGTGTTACTTGTTTCTATCACGGGCATTTTCACCGTTAGATCGCAACAGGTATATAAATTCTCGGTGCAACAAGCGGTTGATTATGCTAAACAAAATAGTGTAGAAGTTAAAAATGCCTTGCTTGATTATAAAATTCAAAATGAAACAAACAATCAAATTACAGCTCAGGCTTATCCGCAATTAAGTGCATCTGGGAATGCGCAGGATTTCTTAAATATCCCGACCCAATTAGTTCCAGCAGAGTTTTTTGGCGGAGCACCTGGTACATATGAACCGATTCAATTTGGTACGAAATACAGTGTTACGGGTAATATTACTGCATCGCAATTGTTGTTTGACGGACAAGTTTTTGTTGGGTTACAGGCTCGTAAAACAGCTTTGGAATTAGTTCAAAAACAAAAGGAAGTTACGGAAGAAACAATTAAGGCAAATGTTGAAAAAATCTATTATCAATTAGTTGTGGGAAAACAACAGATCAGTACTTTAACGGCGAATGTGGAACGTACTTCAAAATTACTAGACGATACAAAAGCGATGTTCAAGCAGGGCTTTGCAGAGAAGTTAGATATTGATAAATTAAATGTACAGCTTAATAATTTACAAACAGAAAAATCGAAGGCACAAAGTCAGTTAGATGCCGGCAATAGTGGATTGAAATTTTTGATGAACTTACCACAAAAAGATACTTTGATTCTTACCGATTCTATTACCGAGGATAAGATCAAAGGTGATATCCTTAATGATGATTATAATTACGCCGACAGAAAAGAATATCAATTACTGGAAACTTCCAAGAAGTTGGATGCATTTAATATTAAAAGATATCAATTAAGTCAAATACCCAAGCTTTCATTTATTGGTAGTTATAGCAAGAATGCACAGCGTAATGATTTTTCTTTCTTTAAAGGAGGCTCTCAAGGCAATTGGTACACCAATTCATATATAGGACTAAATTTATCTTACTCTATTTTTGATGGCTTCTCGAGACGATCCAATTTGAGAATAGCAAGGCTAAATCTTCAAAAAACAAATAATAGTATACAGAAGATGGAGGCTTCCATTGACAATGATGTGGCACAAGCTAAAGTACAAATTGCCAATGCGATTCTATCGATGGATAATCAAAAGCAAAATATGGTTTTGGCCGAAAATGTTTATAATACAACTAAGAAGAAATTTGAAGCGGGGGTTGGAAGCAATCAGGAAATATATAATGCTGAAGCAGATTTAAAGACGGCACAAAACAATTATTACTCAGCGCTTTACGATGCTATCATTGCAAAAATTAATTATTTACAAGCAACTGGAAAATTATAAAACAAATCACAAAAGCCTTACAATTCAAATATATGAACACAATAATAAAATTAACCTTTGTAGCCCTGTTATTCACAGCCGTTACTTCTTGCGGTGGAAGTAAAAAAGATGGAAATAATGCGCTAAGTGCTAAAAAAGCTGAACTCCTTAAGTTAAAAGCACAATCGCAGAAAGATAATGAAAGTATACAAAAATTAGAAGATGAAATTGCAAAAATGGATACTAGCAGTGCAAATTCCGCTAATATGAAACTCGTGGCTACTAAACCAATTGCCTTGGCAAATTTTAGTCATTATATCAAACTACAGGGTACGGTAGATGCAAACAATATTTCTTATATCACACCAAGAAATGGCGGTGGTCAGGTAAAAGCCGTCTATGTAAAACAAGGAGACCGGGTTCATAAAGGGCAGCTGTTGTTAAAACTAGATGACGCTGTCATGCGTCAACAAGTAGCTACAGCACAGCAACAAGCAGGGGCGATTAAGGCGCAGCTGTCTTTAGCTAAGACAGTATATCAAAAAACTAAAAACCTTTATGATCAAGGCATTGGTACCGAAGTAAATTTACTGACCAATAAAACGCAAGTTACCACACTTGAGAATCAGCTAGAACAGGTAAACGAACAAGTAAAACTAGCTAATACACAATTGAATACCACCAATGTTTATAGCGACGTAGATGGTGTAGCGAATATTGTTGATATACGTGTTGGAGAGGTTTTCACAGGTGTAACTGCTGCCGGCCCACAAATTGAAATTGTAAACAACAGTGACTTGAAAGTAGTAAGCACCATGCCGGAAAACTATTTGAATGCAATTCATAAAGGGAGCAAGGTTTTGATAACTTTTCCCGATTTGAATAGGACAATTACTTCCTCTGTAAGTTTTGTAGGTGCGGCGATTGATGCCAACACAAGAGGGTTTGCTGTAGAAGCTAAATTGCCGGCTGACGCCTCTTTCAAACCTAATCAGGTAGTTACTTTACAATTTGAAGATTATAGCGCAGCAAATGCAATTGCTATTCCATTAAATACTTTGCAAACAGATGGTACTGGGACGTTTGTATTTGTGGCTGTTTCTGAAAATGGAAAATTGATAGCGCGTAAACGTGTTGTAACCATTGGCAGGTTAAACGATGATACAGTGGAAATAAAATCTGGCTTGAAAACAGGAGACGCCCTGATTACTGAGGGGTATAGCGGACTGTATGATGGTCAGCAAATTACCACATCTTAGAATAGAGAACATAAAAAACATTGTATCACAATACAAAAATACCGTATGAGTGCGTTAGAAAATTTTAAAACA
>NZ_JBNQGD010000206.1:0-338 GCF_050436765.1 Arachidicoccus sp.
AATGGATGGGTCATGATGGCACAAGCAGATTTGCTCTCTGTTTTACCCGAGGACTATCCGCAAAGGAATGCACTTATTACGCTTTTTAAACAAAATGTTGCGGGGGTGGCTCGATATCAAAGTAGCACCGGACTTTGGCACCAGTTGTTGGATAAGCCAGATTCTTATTTGGAAACAAGTTGTTCGGCTATGTTTACCTACGCTATTGCTCGTGGTGTAAATCGCGGTTGGTTGCGATCAGATTTTGCACAAGTTGCCTATTATGGTTGGAGAGGCATTGAAAGTAAAATAACAGCCGACGGAGATGTTACCGCTATTTGCCCGGGTACCGGTCTAGC
>NZ_JBNQGD010000206.1:348-7546 GCF_050436765.1 Arachidicoccus sp.
TCTATTGTCGCTTATTACAATAGACCCGAGCGGAAAAATTTAGCTATGGGGGAAGGGCCTGTTTTAAGGGCCGGCGCAGAAATGTTAGATTTAAAACCCTATAAAGACCAGCCTGCTTCTAATTTTTACCATTTAATTAAGGACAGATCCAAATAAATTCAAATTTATACAATGAAAAAATTCTTTGCTAATATAGGCATGTTTTTCTCCGTGTTATTTTTTACACAATCAGTCAATGCACAAGCCATTTATAAGTTTGATTTTGGCACGGGAAAAGTTGCAAGTGGTTATCAGCAGGTAACGGCGACTAGTCTATACTCAGATAAATCAGGCTATGGCTTTGATTATGGTACACAGGCTATTGCGATAGACAGAGGAGGTGATGACGCTTTGACCAGCGATTTTTGTACAAGCATTGGCTCTATGTTTTTTTCTGTAAAACTGCCGCAAGGAAATTATAGGGTTACTGTTCATCTGGGTGACAAATTGCGTTCTTCTGTTACCACCATAAAAGCGGAGTCGCGCAGATTGATGTGCAAAGAAGTCGTGACAAAACCAGGTGAGTTTAAGGCAGTTAGTTTCATTGTAAGCGTTTGGGATAGCATTATCGATGCGCATCATGTGGTTAAATTAAAACCTAGAGAAGTAGATAAACTTGATTGGGATAACAAACTTACTTTAGAATTTAGCAATACAGCAGTTTGTGTAGATGGAATTGAGATTCAAAAGGTAGACCATGTGCCCACAGTTTTTCTTTCGGGTAATTCCACAGTGACGGATCAGCAATTAGAGCCTTGGTCTTGTTGGGGGCAAATGTTCCCATCTTTCTTTAATTCAAATATTGCCATTGCAGATATGGCTGCCTCAGGTGAGACGCTTAGGTCTTCTTTCTCCAGAAAGCGACTGTCTAAGATTGCCAGTTTGCTTAAGCCCGGGGATTATTTGTTTATTGAGTTTGCACATAATGATCAAAAAAAGGGTTCGGGTGAAGAACCTTATACTACCTATAATAAATATCTAAAAATATTTATTGATTCCGCCCGTGCCCATCAGGCGATTCCGGTGTTGGTGACTTCCACTTGCAGACGCGATTTTGATAAAAATGGGAAAGTGATCAATACTTTAGGTGAGTTTCCCGCAGCAATGCGCTATGAAGCCAAAAAAGATAATGTGACGCTTATCGACTTAAACAAAATGACCAAGATTTTATATGAGGCTTATGGAGAAGAATCATCTAAAAAATTATTCGTTCAGTTCCCGGCGGGTACATTTCCCGGACAAAATATCACATTGGCTGACAACACCCATTTTAGTGGTTTTGGTGCTTATGAATTGGCAAAGTGTATGGTAGAAGGTGTCAGGAACTCAAATCTTGATTTTAAAAATGCCATCAAAAAGAATGTAAAAATATTCGACCCGGCAAAGCCAGATAATTTTGAAAATTGGGATTTGCCTTTTACCCCCATGTTTACGAGTGTAAAACCTTATGGGAATTAAATAATTAAATAACATGAAAGGAGAAAACGTATTATCTATATTTACTGTGGTATTGATTTTTGTTTCTGCTTTTGCTTTACCCAGCAATAATTTCGATAATAATCTCAACAATAATACAGAGCCGGTACTAGACTGGGCGAAGAATGTTGGCGCAAGAGAAATGCCTAAAGCAACCCGGGAATTTAGCGTAAATAAATATGGTGCAATAGGTGATGGGGCTACTAAAAATACAGCAGCAATTCAAAAAGCAATTGATGCATGTGCTGCAGCCGGCGGCGGTATTGTCACTTTTAATAAGGGAACATATTTGACCGGGTCCATTTTTGTAAAATCTGGTGTTACGTTAAAAATTGATGAGGGCGTTAAAATTGTAGGCAGCCAAAATATTGATGATTACACTTTGATAGAGACGCGTGTTGCCGGTATTGAAATGAAGTGGCCGGCTGCATTAATCAATGTGCTAAATCAAAAAAATGTAGCCATTATCGGTGAGGGTATAGTAGATGGGAGAGGCAAAATATTTTGGGATAAATACTGGACTATGCGTAAAATTTACGACCCAAAAGGTATCCGTTGGGCTGCCGATTATGATTGTCGTAGACCCCGATTATTTTTAATTTCTAATTCGTCCGATATTACATTAAAGGGTTTGCATTTGCAACGCGCTGGTTTTTGGACAGTACATATACTTTACTCCAATCATGTTACTGTAGACGGTATTACTATTCAAAATAATATTGGTGGACATGGTCCCAGTACGGATGGTATTGATATTGACTCTTCAGATTATATTTTAGTTCAAAATTGTGATGTTAATTGTAATGATGATGACTACTGCCTCAAAGCTGGCAGAGATGCAGATGGATTAAGGGTGAACAAACCTACTGAATACGTTGTTATTCGTCATTGTATTGCCAGATCCGGTGGGGGCTTATGTACTTTTGGCAGTGAGACATCGGGCAGTATCAGGCATGTATTAGTGGAAAATTCAGAAGCAATAGGGACTGGGAACGGCGTGAATTTTAAGTCTGCATTCACCCGCGGTGGCACAGTAGAAGATATTCATATTCAAAATTTGAAAATGAAAAATGTAAAAACGGCCATTCATTTGAATCTCAATTGGAATCCTAATTATAGCTATACTACGCTGCCTAAAGATTATAATTATGATTCTATACCCCCCTATTGGAAAGTAATGCTAGAAAAGGTATCTCCTGAAAGAGGCAAGCCGACAATTCAAAATGTATTCATCCAAAATGTTTTTGGAACAGGTTGCGCAACAGCTATTTCGGCTACTGGTATGAAGACCTCTTTATTAAAAGATGTACATCTTACTGACATACATATAGCTTCCAATACAGCAGGTGGAATCAACTATGGGGCAGATTGGCATTTTAAAAATGTAAGGTTGAAAACAAACGATAATGGTGTATTAAAAATTGAAAATTCAACCAACGTGAAACTGTAAAATGACAAAGTTGAAAAATATAAGTATCCTATTTGTTGTATTAATACTTTGCACCATGGCTTATGGGCAGAAAAGTGCAGATAGGATGCCAACGACTGTAAATCGTTTGGCGGAAGAGTTTACTCAGTCAAATAAGAAGAAGATGCCGATTAGCTTTAATCATTTTCAAATTGATTTGTCTAATTATGTATGTGATAGGCATCAGTCTGCGATTGCAAAGCGAAGAATCATAAATGTCTTAGGTGGCAATAGCGACGAAAATAATGTTACTATAGAAAATGCGAATGCTACATTTCGATATAGGCATCGCCTGTTAAAAGACGGCGACGTCTATGTTTTTTATAACAACAGCGACCAAAAACGAGCAAGTACTTGTACTATTTTGGGGAGTGGTTTAGTACAAGTTTGGAATCCAAATAATGGTATTATTGTGCCGGCTGGGGGCGCTTTTATCGGGAATGGGTTTGCCAAAATACCCTTGGATTTAGCACCTCGCGAAACCCGAATTGTTGTATTGGCCGCCTTACCCGTAAAATTTTTGCCTCTTTATTATCAAACGCATGTTCATCCGAGGTTTGTAGATTATTTGCCGGGCGGTTCGGTGAATCCTATACCGAAAGGTTCGTTCGAGACTAATTGGCCTTCTTTAGAAAAAAACTATAGGGTTCCCGAATGGTTCAGGGATGCGAAATTTGGTATTTTTATTCATTGGGGATTGTATGCCATACCGGCCTTTCACAACGAATGGTATGCTCGTCATATGTATAGTAGTAAAGCTATTTCAGATTGGCACAAAATGCACTTTGGTCGACAAGATTCTTTTGGCTATAAAGATTTTATCCCCCTGTTAAAAGCGGATAAATTTGACCCTCAACAATGGGCTGCCTTATTCAAAGCTGCCGGAGCAAAATATGTAATTCCTACTGCCGAACACCATGATGGGTTCAAAATGTATGCGAGCGATTTAACGGTTTGGGATGCGGAAGATATGGGGCCTCATAAAGATTTGGTAGGAGAATTAGCCAAAGCGGTGAGGCGAGTCGGGTTGGTTTTTGGTGTGTCTGATCATCAGATTGAAAATTGGTCTTTTTTATATCCACAATTAAAAGAGCCTAATGATTTGTTCGATCCTAAGAATGCAGGATTTTACGGGCCCCCGCAGCCGCCTGATTCTATTGAGACGCAACCATTTTTGAATCAGTGGTTGGCGGAGGCACAGGAATTAGTTGATAAGTATCATCCTAACTTGTTTTACTTTGATAATGGTGTTGATTCTGCCAGACTAGATTCGATGAAACAACAGTTTGGAGCCTATTATTATAATACGGCTTCTAAATGGAAAGATGGTGCAGCTATACTTACAAAATATTATGCTTATCCTGATGCTGCCGGCGTACACGAATACGAGAAACAAGTACGGAGCCCCAAAACAATTCAGAAAAATTTCTGGCAAACTGATGATGTGATTAGTAATTACTCTTGGGGTTATGTAAGTGATATGAAATACAGAAGTGTCGCGTCTATACTCCATGAATTAATAGATAATGTAAGTAAAAATGGTGCTTTGCTTCTGAATATCTCTCCAAGAGGTGACGGCAGTATTCCGCAAGCGCAACAACAAATTCTATTAGCTATTGGTAGTTGGTTAAAGGTTAATGGGGACGCTATTTATGGTTCAAGACCTTGGAAACAATTCGGTGAGGGACATTCTGCCGATACCACTGTAAATTTAGGAAAATATAAATACACCGGATCTGATTTTAGATTCACCACGAAAAAGGATACACTATTTGCGATTGCTATGTCATGGCCCGGAAAAGTTGCTGTAATAAAATCTTTGAAAGGTGGTGTATTTGAAGGAAAGAAAATTACCGATGTAAAATTATTGGGCGCCAATAACTCGCTCGTTTTCAAAAATACCGAAAATGGGTTGGAACTCCAGCTCCCAATAGTTAAACCGAATCCTTACGATTATGTTTTTAAAATAACAACTTCTACAATCAAAAAATAGTTTTATGAGAAAAAGTATTATGCTTTTATTAATGCCTTTTTTTGGGCTTTTATTGGTTACAAATAATACAAAAGGGCAAAGGCAAATGGAAAGCCTTACGCGGGGTGTTGTTGCTATTAACGAAGGAGGTGGGAAGGTTTTTATTAGCTGGCGATTATTTGGCACTGATCCTCAAAATGTAGCTTTCAACCTTTATCGAAAATCAGGTGATAGTGCTCCTAAGAAATTAAATACGGAACCCATCCTGACTTCTACAAATTATGTTGATAGCCATGTGGATAGTACAAAACCAAACATTTATTTCGTTCGTTCAGTCTTAAATGGAAAGGAGGGGGGGAGTAGTGCCTCTTATATTTTAAAAGCTAATACGCCTGTTCAACAATATTTAAATGTTCCTTTAAAAACGCCGCTGGGGTATACGCCCAACGATATTTCGGTTGGTGATTTAGATGGAGATGGACAATATGAGTTAATCGTTCACATGACGGGAAGAGGAAAGGATAATTCTCAAAATGGAATGACAGACCCACCTATTTTCGATGCTTATAAATTGGATGGTACATTTTTGTGGCGGATAAATTTAGGCAGCAATATTCGCGAAGGAGCACATTACACGCAGTTCATGGTATATGATTTAGATGGGGATGGTAAGGCGGAATTTGCTTGCAAAACTGCCGATGGAACCATTGATGGGGAAGGTCATGTTATTGGTGACTCTTCAAAGCACTATAGAGATAAGAATGGAAGAATATTGCACGGGCCTGAATATTTGACCATTTTTAACGGGCAAACAGGTGCCGCCATGCAGACTGTCCCTTACGATCCGCCAAGAGGCGATATAGGTAAATGGGGTGGGAAAGGAGGCAATGGGGGTAATGATAATTATGGTAATAGAGCGAATAGATTTTTAGCCTGTATCGCTTATCTGGATGGGGTTCATCCGAGCTTAGTTATGTGCAGGGGTTATTATGGCAGAATAGTTTTGGCTGCCTGGGACTATAGGCATGGTAAGTTGACCAAACGTTGGGTTTTTGATAGCAAAGATGGAAGTAATGCGTTCTCCGGGCAAGGTAATCATAACCTGGCTGTTGCTGACGTTGATGGCGATGGTAAAGACGAAATTGTCTATGGCTCTATGTGCGTTGATGATAATGGGAAAGGTTTATACAGCACTGGATTAAGACATGGGGATGCTGTGCATTTAAGTGACTTAGACCCATCAAGACCAGGAATGGAAGTCTATGGTATTCATGAAATTGAAGATAGAACTACCGGACCGGGTGTTGCAATGTATGATGCTAAAACCGGCAAGATTCTTTGGACAAGTGATCTAAATAAAGATGTGGGTAGGGGAATGGCTGCCGACATTGACCCGAGATATCTCGGTACAGAAACTTGGGGAAGCTCTGAAGGTTTAAAAGATGTGAAGGGTAATAATATTGGAAAAGCGCCGAGGTCAGATAATTTTGGTGTCTGGTGGGATGGAGATTTATTAAGAGAACTTTTAGATCGAAATAGAATTACAAAATGGGACTGGAAAAACAGTAGAGAGGTTCCATTACTTATCGCAAATGAATGCCTGTCAAATAATGGGACTAAGGCTAATCCGGCGCTAAGTGCAGACCTTTTTGGTGATTGGAGAGAAGAAGTGATTTGGCGAACAAGAGATAATCAAGCCCTCCACATATATACCACCACGATTCCGACAAATTATCGTTTTTATACACTAATGCAGAACCCCGAATATCGGTTGAGTATTGCATGGCAAAATGTGGGCTACAATCAACCACCTTATACCGATTATTATTTAGGTGTAGGAATGAAGCAGCCGCCGAAGCCAAATATATATTTAACACCTGTTTCTATTCATTTACAAAGTGAAAACAAGTAATTGATTTTCGGTAGTAGTAGACTCATTTTAATTCAATGATTGCAAATGAAAATAATAAAAAAGACAATTAACGTATTCATTGTGATTGGCATTTTTTTAATGATGTTTGCTCCGGCGAATGCGCAAAAATTTGACATAAACACCCCGGCGGGACCAAGAGTTCATGATCCGACAATGATAAAGGAGGGGGATATTTATTATGTTTTTTATACAGGAAAAGGCATCCCTTTTATTTATTCGAAGGACAAAATACACTGGACGTTAGTTGGCAGAATTTTTTCCAAAGACGCGTTGACCAAATGGCATAAAAAGGACATTACTCAGAAAGATG
>NZ_JBNQGD010000207.1:0-1423 GCF_050436765.1 Arachidicoccus sp.
TTCAGATCAATGGAATGATTATAAGGAATGGAAAACTTTGTACCTGTGGCTATTATTCCTTTGATGGATTTTCAACAACTACTAATGGTAAAGCGTTCATATGAACTCAGATTTTAGCCTTATATACTGCTCAAAATCCTGCATCTCAAGGATTGTATGCACTAGATATAAAAGGAAAAGCTTATATAAGTTCTGGCGGGGCATTTGTATTGCAAGCTACTCTAGTAGGCGGAACTATGCAGTTCTTAGACTGCTATCAAATAATTAGTGGCTCAGCATTTATATTTGACAGGGCAGCTGGTTCTGAGTATGTTTATAATATGATTACCAATGCCTATACGGTTGGTAATACATATGTAGCTGGATATTTCTGCGCTGTTGTTGATAATTATTTAATAACAGCTAACACAAATCAACCCACTGACTCTCCAGCAATTAAATCTAATAGGTATAATTGGTCTTCACCATTTGGATATACTATATGGAACCCAGCTGTAGACAGAACTTCTGGATTTAATACACTTTCAGAAATTCAAAACTATATAAGTGCTATTTTTGCACTCGGTAATGTTGGTTATATTCTTGGGGATCAGACACTAACTCAACTTACTCCAACTGGTATAGGTATTCAACCATTTGACGCTACAACTGTTTGGGGGAGCGGCTATGGTGTTGGTTGCACATTTCCTAAAACATTTGCGCAATATGGTAATGTGACTGGCTGGATTAATGACAATGATATATACCTATTTGGTGGTGGGTTGCCACAGCCTATTGGTGGTTCTGCAAAAAATGCTATCTATGATGACATAAATAATTTGTCAATCGCTGGCAGACAAAATATGGTATCTGCTGTATTTGCAAATGGTTTTAATAATTATAATGATCCAGAATTGACTTATAATATTTTAATTATTCACACAGCAGGAAGTGGAGCTAATTACTCTGTTACTGGTATAGTTTGGGAATATAATTTACATAACAAAACATGGACGAGACAAGAAGTTGATATTTTAGCATACATATTGTCAGCTACTGGTTATAGTATTGGCGAATTTAGTGTATTAGATGATGTCACTATTATCGGCATTTCAAAATCTTTGTTGTCCTCGCAACTAGGAGGCACGTCTGGACCTTCTAGGATATGGCCTGTTATTGTAGTTAATTCTGTTTTTGTTATAGCTTCTGTAGTTACTTTGACTTCAGTTGCATTGCTTAAAAGTGCAAATATAACAGGTCAGCCATCCAATTTTATATCTTACACACCAGCTATGTCTTTAGTATTTCGCCAAGAAGAAATTAAACTAGCCCGACAGCCACAGATTAGATTCGTAGTAGTTAAAGCATGTGGATTTGGTACGTTGAATATCACTGTCGGAAATGTAGCATTCACCTCAATAGTATTAAATAGTTCGATCGTAAA
>NZ_JBNQGD010000208.1:0-6623 GCF_050436765.1 Arachidicoccus sp.
ATAATAATCATTTTCTTTCATCTACCGGAACATACGGCCTGTTTTCCGGCCCAATATAATTGGCACTCGGTCGAATTATTTTTCCATCTTGGCGTTGTTCAAATACATGGGCCGCCCAACCTGTCACACGTGATAATACAAAAAGTGGTGTAAACATTTCAGTCGGAATACCCATCAAATGATAAGCGACAGCAGAATACCAATCCAAATTAGGGAACATTCTTTTCTCTTCCCACATTATAGTTTCCACTCTTTCAGCAATAGAGAACAAGGTCATGTCACCTGCCTGTTCAGATAACTTCTTTGCAACTTGTTTGATCACCTGATTGCGTGGATCAGCGATAGTATACACGGGATGCCCAAAGCCAATAATCACTTCTTTGCTTGCCAGTCGTCTACGGATATCTGCTTCAGCTTCATCTGCATGTGTATAGCGGGCTTGTATTTCATATGCCACTTCATTAGCGCCTCCATGTTTAGGGCCACGCAACGCGCCAATCGCACCAACAATACTGGCATATAAATCGGAGCCTGTCCCCGCAATAACCCTAGCAGTAAATGTCGATGCATTAAACTCGTGTTCAGCATAGAGATTCATAGATACCTGCATTGCATGTATCCATGATTTTGGCGCCGGTGCACCATGTAACAAATGCAGAAAATGGCCACCGAGTGTTGTTTCGGAAGTTTCTACATTTATTTCACGTCCATTTTGACTAAAATGAAACCAGTACAAAAGAGCAGATCCCATCGAAGACATCAAGCGATCCGCAATCGCGCGTGCGCCGGCCAAAGGATGACTTTCCTTTTCTGGCTGAACAGCTCCCATAACAGAAACGTAAGTGCGCAATACGTCCATCGGGTGCGAAGTAGAAGGCAATTCTTTTAGAACATTCTTAGCAATATTAGGAAGACTACGCAAAACAATCAGACCAGACTCATAAGACTTCAATTGTAATTTTGAAGGTAAGTTACCATAAACCAACAGATAGGCTATTTCTTCAAAACTTGCTTGATCAGCCAATTCCAATATATCATATCCTCTGTAATGGAGGTCATTCCCGCTCTGTCCAACCGTACTCAAGGCCGTATTGCCAGCTGCGACACCTGATAGAGCGACACTTTTTTTGGGTTTAAATGCTATCGGTGAAGGATCTTCCATTTTCTATTTTTTAGCTTTATTGAATAATTGATCTAACCTGGTTTCATAGTCGTAATAATCAATGCTGTTGTACAATTCTTCCCTTGTCTGCATAGCGGGGATTACTTCTAATTGGCTTCCATCTTCACGTATATGTTGGTATACATTCTTTGCAGCCTTGTTGGCAGCCCGAAATGCGGACAAAGGATACAGCACAATGGACACATTTGCCCGCCTTAATTGCTCCACGGAGTAAATAGGCGTCTGTCCAAATTCTGTAATATTGGCAAGGATCGGTAAGCCCGTTACTTCACTAAACTTTGTGTATTCTTCTATGTTTTTCACCGCTTCTGCAAAAATGAAGTCAGCCCCTGCTTCTTTATAAGCTATAGCTCGCTCTAGTGCACGGTCAAGCCCTTCAGAAGCTAATGCATCTGTACGTGCGCCAATAACAAAGTTTTCATCTATACGTGCATCTACCGCAGCTTTCAACCGGTCAACCATTTCAGACTGTGCAACCAATTCCTTGCCAGGCCTGTGTCCGCATCGTTTAGCGCCAACTTGATCTTCTATATGTACAGCAGCAGCTCCAACTTTAATCAAGGACTTAATTGTTCTAGCCACATTAAACGCAGAAGCTCCAAACCCCGTATCAATATCAACCATCAGCGGTAGGGGGCAGACATTCGTAATCCGGTCCGCATCAATCAAAACATCCTGTAATGTAGTAATGCCTAAATCCGGAATTCCTAAAGAACCAGCGGCAACACCGCCGCCTGAAAGATAAATGGCTTTAAAGCCGGCCTGCTGCGCCAAAAGTGCATGGTTAGCATTTATTGTACCAACGACCTGAAGCGGCTTTTCGCTCTCCATAGCTTTTCTAAATACCAGTCCCGGAGTATTGTTCATAAAATATTTAAATTGACGATACTAGCGCGCAAAACAAGGAAGGCCTTTAAAACTTCTATTATGAATCACCGCTAAAATACTAACAAATGTACGCTAAAAAAATAAAATTCTGTCTCCAGCACAGAAGCTTGCTCTTTATACCATTTTTAAACAGAAAGTCCAATGCCACGGTATATGAACTTAAAGGGATGGCGACTTGAATGATTATTAACCGGAGATTATTTTAACTTATTATAGCGATCATTGAAAATGAGGTTTACGTTTTGCCAAAAATGCAGCGACACCCTCTTTTTTGTCCGCTGCCTCAAATAACCTACTAAAAGCCTCCATTTCTTTTTCAAATCCGGATCCGGTGTCTGAAGCATTCACTACGGCAATAGCTGCTCTAATAGCTAACGGCGAATTTTTCGCAATAGTAGCTGCCAATTCTTTTGTTTTCTCCATTAATTCACTTAAACCGAACACTTCATTCACCAATCCTATTTCTTTTGCTTTTAGTGCAGTAATCATTTTAGCCGAAAAAATAATCTCATTTGCGACCCCTTTCCCTACTAATTTAGGCAATCTTTGCGTTCCTCCATATCCAGGGATGAGCCCTAAGGTCACCTCAGGAAGTCCCAGTCTGGCATTTTCTGATGCATAGCGAATATGACATGCTAATGCAAGTTCCAATCCCCCACCTAATGCAAAACCATTGATAGCGGCTATCACAGGCTTACTCAGATTTTCAATTTTATCAAATACGGCCACTTGTCCTTTGCGCGACATTTCCATTGCTTCGGCAGTAGTATAAGCAGCAAATTCTTTGATATCGGCACCTGCAACAAATGACTTTTCTCCGCTTCCGGTAATTATGATCACTCGAACAGAAGCATTATTTTCCGCATCGCAAAGAGCTTCACTAATTTCTTGTAAGGTCTGTTTGTTTAAGGCATTCAGGCTTCCAGGGCGATTGATGGTTATGATCGCTATGTTATCTGCCATGTTTATATCAATATTCATAGAGATTATTTCTTTTGTTTTGAAAACACATCTCAAAGATAGATAAAAGAGACAGCAAACCTCGCTAGACAGCAATTCATACTACCTTAATCGCCAGTCCGGTCCCGGCTGATATTTACCTGGGAAAACAAAGCCCCTAAGTTGGATTTCAAGGACCTTCCCCATTTTGGGAATTAATATAGTTCATCCAGATACGCCTCATTTTGCTGGTAGCCTTTATGGAAGCAGTCGGTCCGGGCAATGACTCGTCGCCAATGCGGGGATTTCCATCGTCGTCATTTTCACGAGCATTATAAATCACGATGCCATCACATTGCGCCTTTTGCCTTTTCCAACAGTTGTTTTAACGCTGCAACTTTATCAGGGTATTTTTTTGCCAGATTATGTAATTCACGCGGATCATCTTTAAGATTGTATAGCTGATCTTGCTCGCTAATGCCACTTTCAATATTGACGGCTTTAAATATTGTCGGGCCCTTGGCAGGGGTCAAGTATTTCCAGCCATCTTTTACAATACAAAGTGCACTGTTTTCTGGCTGTTCAATAATATAATTACGGTCTTTATCACTCTTCCCAATCATGGTTGAAAAATAATCACGGCTATCGGTAAGCTCGCCCTTAGGTAATTTTTCGTTCAACATTTTGGCAAAAGAAGCCATTAAATCTATTTGTGTAAATAATGCATTTGAAACGGTATTTTCTTTCACATGTTTAGGCCAGTAAACAATAAAAGGAATTCTTGTACCACCTTCCAATGCGCTATATTTTCCACCACGGTATATTCCTGCAGGCTTGTAATCCAGCTTGGCAGCTGTTTGTGCCGAATTATCAAAATAACCATCATCTAATACCGGCCCGTTATCACTACTAAAAATTATAATGGTATTATCAAGCAGACCCCGATCCTTTAGGGCGTCTAAGATAACACCAACACTATGATTCATTTCCAAAATAGCATCTCCTCGATACCCGAGTTGACTTTTACCCTTAAATAGCGTGCCAGGCATACGTGGCACATGAATGTCGTGAATAGCATAATACAAAAAGAAAGGTTTTTTTTCTTGAATGCTATGATCAATGAAATGGATGGCTTTGCTATTAAAAGTATAACCTAACTCCTCATCAGTCCATTGTGCACGCTTACCTCCTTGCATAAAACCTATACGACCAATGCCGTTAACGATATGTCCGTCGTGACCTTGAGAACTTTTCATCTTCAACATTTCAGGATGATTTTTACCAGTCAACTCTCCGGGGTAAGCATGTTCGTAATTTACCTCAATTGGATCTAAACTGTCAAGCCCAAGAATTGTCTGATTTTCCATGAACACCGTAGGCGTGCGGTCAGCGGTAGCCGGGAAAATAAAAGAATAATCAAAACCCACCTCCCTTGGACCGGGAGTTACTTCTTTATTCCAATCAATAGGGGATTTATCTCCAAGTCCAAGATGCCATTTGCCTACTACTGCAGTAGTGTATCCCGCACGCTGAAATACTTTTGGTAAGGTAGTAATATTAGTGGGAATCGTAAGATTGGCATTGCCGGGCAAAATATTTGTTCCTTTTTTACGCCATGCATATCTTCCTGAAAGTATGGAGAAACGGGAAGGTGTACAAGTAGAAGCGGTACAGTGTGCATTCGTAAAACGCAGCCCATTTTCTGCAAGCCAGTCTATCCGTGGCGTAGCAATATGCTGTGCACCATAACAACCAAGATCACCGTAACCTAAATCATCTGTATATAATATTAGAACGTTGGGGCGACGCTGCGCATGCAATGCAAGCATTACAAAACAGAATAATGTCAAAAAAAATGATTTTTTCATTTCACTTGTGGTATTTCTATCGTTATAAGATGTGGTTCAAAGCTATCCTTTTTCTAAAGAGAAGAAGACGGTTATATTAATCAAACGATTGTCCTCTTAATACTTATCAATGTTTTCTTAGTTTTAAATCATTATCATCATTAAAAAGATTACGTACATTCGTTATTGAAAATTTTATTTTTTTATAAAATCTTAGGCTGCCACAAACGCGAAACTAAACAAATTCCTCTGTTTAAAATATAGAAAAGACTAATAAACAATTTCCGCTTTTCAATTGTTTTGAATACTTTTGACCCTTTATTTTCTTTTATCACAGAAGAGAATATTCAAAATAATTTACGAATGAATAAAATTAGAGCTGCAATTACTTCAGTTGGCGGATATGTACCCGAAACAAAACTTACCAACAGCGACCTAGAAAAAATGATTGATACCTCGGATGAGTGGATTACGACACGTACAGGTATCAAAGAAAGAAGAATACTAAAAACACCCGGAGCCGCTTGTAGTGATATGGCTGCACCAGCAGTTCAAGAAATCTTACGGAAGAAAAATATCGATCCATTAGAGATTGATTGTATTATTTGCGCTACCGTAACACCAGATATGATGTTTCCGTCCACAGCTAATTTGGTTGGCTTTAAAGTTGGCGCAAAGAACGCTTTTGGCTTTGACCTTAGTGCGGCCTGTAGCGGTTTTTTATATGCATTGAGTGTAGGATCTGCTTTTATAGAAAGCGGTCGCTATAAAAAAGTAATTGTAGTAGGTGTAGATAAAATGAGTTCTATTGTAGATTATACTGACCGAACGACTTGTATCATTTTCGGTGATGGAGCCGGTGCAGTATTATTAGAACCCACTACGGAAGAAAATGGTATAATAGATGCCATATTAAAAAGTGATGGGTCCGGAAAAGATCACCTGCACATGAAAGCCGGCGGCTCTGCAAAACCTGCAAGTATTGAGACTGTTACTTCAGGAGATCATTTTATCTATCAAGAGGGTAAACAAGTATTTAAATTTGCCGTTACAGGTATGGCAGATGTGAGTCAGGAACTTTTAGAAAAAAATAATCTAATGGGCGATGATATTGACTGGCTCGTACCTCACCAAGCTAACTTGCGGATTATAGACGCAACCCGCGCAAGAATAGGATTGGCGGAAGAAAAAGTAATGATCAATATTCACAAATATGGTAACACCACGGCAGCTACTATTCCGCTTTGTTTGTGGGAATGGGAGGAAAAATTAAATAAAGGAGATAACCTTGTTCTCGCTGCTTTTGGAGGCGGTTTTACTTGGGGCGCAACCTATGTTAAGTGGGCCTATTAGCATAATACAAACATAAGAATATACTTTTTCAAGAAATTTTGTGAACTACCCGCTCACAGCAGAGCCGATGGGTTGGGCTTTGGAGTTCATAGACTTACTTAATGGTAACGCCTTACTCCATTTTTGTTGAGTGTTCTGGCTAGTTCCTAAACCAGACAGTATGTTTAAATCTTGTTGGTCATTTACATCCCATCTATACTAAAGCGATGGATGGCTGTACGCTCCTTTTTATAAAAATTAGTAATGCAGTTGTTTCATAACTGTTTTTTCAACGCCATCTTCCGCAAAATATTATTGAATCTGCTAGAAAATGTTTACATAACGCAGATACTTTATTTTATTTTTTCATTACGAAACCAAAATTGTATTGCGATAGAAAGTCTAAGTGATGGCTTGTAATTGCTCCCCGTCTT
>NZ_JBNQGD010000209.1:0-6727 GCF_050436765.1 Arachidicoccus sp.
AACATCTAAACCTGGTAAAACAAAAGTTTGAGGCTGAGAAAAATTAAAAAGGTATAGATGTTTCAGAAGACTTCTTAACATAGAATCAATGCTGCTACACCTATACCCCACCTCGTTTGAGGTAGATAATAGTTGAATTTACTGTATTGACAAATAATGTTTATTTTTATCTGAAACTCGATTGCTTTCTAAAATAGCAATCTTTCCATGTTATCTTACATCCTCAGTCCTCGTCGATGTTTAATTACTTTTTCAGTTTCATTAAACTCGAGATCGACATCTTTTGCAAGTGCTTTGACTTTTAGAATCCATTTATCTTTAAGCACCGGAAGGGACATTTTTATTTCAGAATCTTCTGTGAAAACTACTCGGTTCCCGGAAGCACTTCTGTCTCTAACTTTATTGAAATTTCCCAGAGCTGAAAGATCTTTCTTTAGATCTTCTTTCGGCTTATGGGTTGGTAGATTGAAAATATTGTCATCAGCACCTGATACAAATTGTTTATGTCTTTCCCGAAGAACATTATAAATTCTATCTAATCCGTGCTTTTCGGAAAGGAAGTATAAATCATAAAAATCTTTTTGTTGTCCCCTGTCAGCAGCCGCTAATAATTTCAGGCTAGCAACATCTAAATCATGTATCATTCGAATTCCATCATGCGTAATTTGGGGTAGATGCAACATTTTTATATTCCGCATGATATCAATTTTAATGTCCTCCCCACTACGATTGATTTGACATCTTATAAAAGAAAGGTTCTCTAATTGTTTGTTTTCCAATTCTATCTCTATGTTATGTCCAGCATACTTTTCCTTTAAATGAGATACCGCGATTTTCACGAAAACAATTTAAATATTTGGAATATATCATCCCTAATAGAAAGCTTATCTATCTCGACATCCCAAAAGATTGCCTTCCGAAAATTAGACTCAAGATCATTTTTTCTGGGGACAATAGGCTTATGATGTAAGATATTAAGGCTCATAACTATTTAAAATTCAAGCATTACAAAGATAACTCACCAACTTTATCTTTGTCCCCATCCTCTAATTTAAGCCACCGACGACGCTTTATATGAAAATATACCCGGTGTCCACGTAAGGGAAAGTCTTGTATGGTTATACTGGGAAAAAAGCCTTTGGAATGGTATTTACCCGCTTCAAACTCAGCTGGAATTATATTTGGTTCTTCTAATTCTATATGCAAAATATCTTCGCCTTCATTGCGGGCGGATATTAGTTCAAAATGGTCTAAAATATACGAGGGTAGAATAAATTTTAATAAGGATAGATAGCTGTCTTGCATAATAATATTTAATAGGCCGCAAATGTAAAAATATTATGCCCTTTCCAAAAGTTTTTGCGTTGATCCAAAGTTTTTGCATTGATCCAATCAGCAATAAAAAATAGACCTTATCCAAATAAAAAAGCAGTCAGGAAAAAATTCTTAACTGCTTGATTTTTAAGTGACCGCGTTAGGATTCAAACCTAAAACCTTCTCATCCGTAGTGAGATGCTCTATTCAGTTGAGCTACGCAGCCATACCCTTTTTTGGGATTGCAAAGATATGATTTTAAAAAATAAATTCCAAGTCAATCTACAAATAAATTCTATAATTTTTATTAGTTACTATTTATCACCTCCAATCCCTTTTTCACAATGCTATCGTCTTCATTATTTATTTCAAAATAACCTTGTGAACCATATACAGCCTTAGCTATAAATGCTTCAAATTTTTCTAAAATATTTGCTTTGGCGTCCGCACTCAAGGTTGTGATATCAACCCCATCATTTTTTGCAAAAACAGACAAAGGCTGCCATATTTTATCCACCGGCTGAATAGCCTTAACCAAGTCTACAGGCGTTTTCATCTTGTCTAAAACAACCTTGTGTTGCATATAATACAAGAATGTGAATTTTGTGAGTATGCCTTTTAAAAACAAATCTGCAGCCTGCCGTGGCAAAAGCGTAGAATCAAAAGGGACAAATACATCCGGCGTGATGCCCCCACCGCCATAAACGACATGCCCTTTCGGGGTCGTATAAGCCTTACCTTTTGGGGAAGAGGTATCACCAAAAACTGTTTCTCCATTATGGAAACGAGCTGCTAATTCATTTTTATAGTTTTCTACGCCATCGTTATACGGCTTCTGAATATTGCGACCAAGTGGCGTAAAATAGCGCGCAACAGTCAATCGCAAGGCATCCCCATTGCTAAGCCTAAATTGATCCTGCACCAACCCTTTTCCGAAAGTGCGGCGTCCGATGATCGTAGCCCTATCCCAATCCTGCAATGAACCGGCTACGATTTCACTTGCGGAGGCTGTGGTCTCATCTACTAAAATAGCCATTTTTAAAGATGGGTACAACCCGTCCCTTTTACAGCGATATTCTATACGTCCAACTTTTGAACCTTCTGTGTAAACAATTAACTGATCCTGCAAAAGAAATTCATTCACCACTTCTGTAGCCGAACTTAATAGACCACCGCTATTACCCCGCAAGTCCAACAACAATTGCTTCATACCGGCCGCCTTCAATTTTTCGAGCGCCATCATAAAATCATGATAAGTTGTTTCCGAAAACTTATTCAACTTAACATAGGCCGTTACCGAATCGATCATGTAAGCAGCATCAATAGAGCTAACTGGTAAAATGGCCTTTTCGATATTAATTGTAGAGATTTTATTATTATGAGCTAGTTGTACTTTTATCTTATTGCCTAAACGATACAGCAAATTCACGACACCGTCTGGTGAACGTTGAGGACCGGATAGCTTAATGGAATCATTAAAGGCTAAAAACCGATCGCCTACTTGTACGCCGGCTTTAAATGCCGGGCCATCCTTGACAACATTGGTAATAACAACACTATCTCTTATTAATTCAAAGCCAATGCCCATCCCTTGATAACTTCCTTTTGTCTGGTCATTTAAAATTTGCAATTGTTCCGCTGAGATGTACACAGAATGCGGATCTAGTTGCATCAATAAATTATTAATCGCCTTTGCTTGCAAAGAGTCGACATTTTCATTGTCTACATACATCTTGTCGATAATGCTTACCACTTGCGCGATAGCCGAGTTCTGCTTGTTTCTTAAAAATGAGGACGCCCCTGCAGTATCTTTCCTTAATTTGTAGCCGATGACCATGCCCAAAACCATAATAACAGAAAGTAAAACTGGAAGCCAGATTTGAAATTTTTTATTCTTCATATTCCTTTTTAAGAGTAGGGGTAAAAACTTTGCGAATATCTTAATTAATTAGGACAAATTCCGAATTAATTACTTTAAAGAAAATTTAATGCGTATCAATTATAAGATTATAATGAAATATGTATAACTTAGTAATCTAATAACCATAAAAACGCTCCTAATGGCAATTAAGCTTATCGCTGACAGCGGTGCTACAAAATGCAGTTGGATTTTATTAGAAAATGATAAAAAAACAAAAGTTGCAACTAGCGGCCTAAATCCCTATTTTATCCAGCCGGTAGATATTAGTAATGTGCTTTCACAATCTTTATTACCCAAATTGAAAAATAAAAATGTCGATGAAGTTTATTTTTATGGCGCAGGACTTGATTCTTTGGAGAATAGAAAGATAATGAAAAAAGTCTTAAATAAAGCCTTTTTAGATGCAACTATTGAAATAAACACAGATTTAATTGCCGCGGCAAGAGCTACCTGCGGTCACCACAAAGGGGTAGTTTCTATTTTAGGCACCGGAAGTGGCTGCGCCTACTTTAACGGAAAAAAAATAGTACAGCAACAAAACGGCATCGGCTATATTTTAGGCGATGAAGGTAGTGGCGCTTATCTAGGAAGAAAAGTTTTGCAATACTTTTTGTACAAGACTTTTGACGAAGATTTAATGAATGCCTTTGAGAAAAAGTATAATTCCTCGCGTGCTGAAATCTTAAACAACACTTATCTAAAACCCTTTCCAAGTCAATACTTAGCAGGGTTTTCTGCCTTTTTATCCGAGAATCGTGGTCACTATATGGTTGAAAATATCATCGAAGACGGTCTGAACGATTTTATTGTTACACATCTATATAAATTTCGTGAAGCATGGACCATGCCGCTACATTTTGTAGGCGGTATTGCCTATGCATTTAAAGATGTCTTAAAAGAGTTGTGTAATACCTACGAACTGGAGCTGGGTAACATCCAAAAACAACCTATTGAGGCACTCGCAAGCTATCATCAATAGTTTTTCTGGAAGAAGTTTTTTTAGCTTTCTTTTTCTTTCTTTTTAACCAAATAAGAAAGCCCGTTATGGGCAACGAAGCACAAACCAAACTCACCAAAAATGCGATTATTTTACCGATTAATCCACCGATAGCGCCTACATGTATATCGTAGTTCATCAGTATTAATTTCTCCCCATTATTTTTCTTTTGATAAGTATCTACACCTAACTTTTTACCGGTATATTGATCGAAATATAAAGTATTGGCGTCATAATAAACTTCTTTGTGTTCATAAGCAATTACATTTATAGCAGCTTTATTGGAATAGGGCATGCTTACAAAATAACGCTTTGCATTGGGGTAAGTATTTTTTGCCTCCAATAAAGCGGTACTTAATGGGTCATTTGTATAAGAAGCCGTAGTATCTGATTGGAAATTTTGTATTGTTGGAGTCTTTGTACTTAAAGAGCCTGCGACATATACGGTAGCTTGAAACCACTTAAACGCAAATACCATCCCTGTCAATCCTAAAATTAGTGCAATGATAAAGGTATAAAAGCCGAGCACATTGTGTAAATCATAATTTACTCTTTTCCATTTCGCTTTCCATCTTATTTTAAAACTGCGGCCCTTATGTTTTTTATCCCATTTTTTCGGCCACCACATAATGATTCCTGTAATCAACATAATTACAAAGATCAAAGTACTCCAACCCACAATTGGCTGTCCGATGGGCGTGCTCAACAAAAGACTCCAATGAATATATTTTACTATCACAAAAAAGTTGTGCATATAATCAATCCGACCTATAATGCTTCCCGTATAGGGATTCACAAAAACAGATTCATAATATTTTACTGATTGGGCAAAAGTAATAGCATGGGTATCATCTTCTTTGTAAGCCATAAATTCCCATGACCGATCTGGGCGGGCATAAGTAGTAATGTAGGTCACGGGTTCCTTACTTCCCAAAGCAGTTTGTGCTTTCTCTTTCAAAACACTTAAAGGTAAAAATTCAGCATCTTTTGTAGGAGGCGTAACAAAAAGTTCTTTTTTATGAGTCATTTCTGTTATCTCTTTTTGAAAGCTAAAAAGACAACCCGTAATACTCACAATAAATACAATAATACCAGAAACCAATCCCAGCCATAGATGTAGCCAGGTGATTACACGATTTACTTTTGATTTTTTATTGATGGGCATACATAACAATAGTCTGTAAAGCTGTCTTACTTTACAGACTTTTTTTTATGAGTTAAAATTTAAAAGCCACACTTGCATTTACACTTCTAAGTTGTTGTGGGTTCATCGTTGTATAGCCTGTCCAGTATTCCTTGTTGGTCAAATTGGACACTTTTAGACCAAATCTAAACTTGCTGCAATCATAATAAGCAGTCGCATTTAAAACGGTGTAAGCTGGCAAAATAAAAACGCCCATAGACCGGCTATTGACTATTTTATTATCGCTTGCATAGTTACCGCCAAAACCCAACCCAAAACCCTTCAAGCTCCCATAAGAAAATTTGTAACTCAACCACAAATTAGCTGTGTAAGGGGACATTGCTGTACTTGGGCGAAGACCGTCCACATCCGCACCTACATTCGTGTATTTAGAATCGTTGTAAGAAAAGCCTGCATCAATATTCAACCCTTGCCATGGATTAGCAATTACTTCAGCTTCTATGCCTTTACTTAATTGGGTGCCATTTTGAATTTTGGCATTCGGATTAGTCGGGTCATTGTAATTTCTTACAATATCTGTTACTTTGATATGATAATAAGTAAATGTCCCAGATAGTTTGCCATTGGCGGTATTTAATTTCACGCCTCCCTCTATTTGATTGGCCTGTTCTGGTTTAAACGTTTTATGCTGATAATCAACGCCCGTTTCATTAGTAAAGCCATTTTGATAATTGGCGAATAATGCCACTTGATCTTTCACCGGTTGATATACTAAACCAAATTTCGGAGAAAAAGCAGTTTGATTATAAGCACCTGTATACTGCCCGGTTGTCTGCTCAAAACTGCCTTTGTTATCAAAATGATCCACCCGCACAGCTGCCATTGCCAGAAAGTTATCGGTTATATTTAAGACATCTGAAACATAGGCACTATAGGTATTTGTTTTAAATTTTTCGGGATAATTTGAGATGGAACTCCGATTTGCCGTATCCTGATAATAAGCATTTAAATTATTTTCATTAAAATCACCATAGTTGGGAATAAGTCCGTTCTTTTTAACGATATCAAACTGGTCAGTGGAGTAAAATAATTGGTTGGAGTTCTGATGAAAATAATCCAAACCTATCACTATCCTATTACGTAAGTTTCCAATAAGGAAATCGCCATTGAAATTTTGTTGCATTTCGCTCACCGTCTCTTCACTATTAGCCGTTGATTGATCTCCACGTGAAAGATAATCAGCACCTGTCGCAGTGGGATCTCCTCCAGGAAGGTATTTGTTAGGCAGTACAAAGAAATAAGGGAAATGCCCATTGGAAAAACTGTAAGTATTGGAGTAATTGGTTTGAGA
>NZ_JBNQGD010000210.1:0-12285 GCF_050436765.1 Arachidicoccus sp.
CTTTAAAAATAAATCAGCAGAGGTTCTTCTGGCCGTAATTAGAAAAGAAGACTTATTTTTCTGGATAGGTCCATCTACACACATACGCGTACTGATTAGACCAATACCGCCAGAAACCTCCGTTTGTTGATCATTTCCATCCTTCATTTTCACATCTACTACCGAGGCCAAGCGACCACCATATTGAGCCGGGCTATTGCCTTTCATAAATGTCACATCCTTAATGGCGTCGCTATTAAAAGTGCTAAAAAAACCAAACAAATGTGTCGCATTATGGACAGGTGCTTCATCCAACAAAATTAAATTTTGACCAGCCGTACCCCCCCTCACAAAGAACCCTGCACTACCGTCTCCCGCCGGTTTCACACCAGGCAGTAATTGAATTGTTTTCAATATATCTGCTTCACCAAATATTACGGGAATACTAGCTACCTCCTTTAAATTAAGATGTGCAATACCCATTTCAGGATTACCTATATTATTTTTTTTTGTGGCGCTAACCACCACTGTACCAAGCGTATTACTTAAGGCAGCCTGTTGAATTGACAAATTGATAAGCGTGTCCTTTCTTAAAAAAATATAGTGGCTATAAGGCTTATACCCAATGTATGATACGGTAAGCGTGTATTTCCCCTCCGGCAGAGAAATGGAGTAAAAACCATAATCGTTTGAAATTGTCGTTGCCGTTCTGTTGCCCGAAAGCGTAATGGTAGCGGCAGCAATAGTTTCACCTGATGCGGCATCGCGTAGTTTACCATTAATACTGATTTGCCTTTGGGAAAAAGCCACAATATTGAATGCAGTTAGAAAGAAAATTAGCAGAGTTGTTATTCGCATTCCGTTGTTAGTTTTGACTCACCGTTTACTTCGAACGCACCGGAATCCTAAATTATTGCTGGCACTGGATTGTTCGCCTTTACCTCTTGCGCCCGCCTTGTAACGCAAGCAATAGTCATCGCTGCACAAAAAGGAACCACCCCGTTGCACCCGTTTTACCGTTCCCGGCTCGTCCGGGTCATAGCTGTCTTTGGGGCCTTGCGGATCTTTCTGCGGACTATGCGCATAATAATCTGGTCGATAATAATCGTTACACCATTCCCAGGCATTCCCTTCCATATCGTAGAGTCCGTAAGCACTCGGTGGAAACTGCTCTATAGACGCTAAACCGATATAACCATCCTTTTTGCTATTGTGGTAGGGAAATTCTCCTTGGAAATTATTAGCCATTGATTGGCCACCGGGATTTTTTTCCTCTCCCCAGTAATAGGTTGGGTAATTCTTTCCGGCTTTTGCAGCAAACTCCCACTCTGCTTCTGTTGGTAATCGTTTACCGGCCCATTTTGCGTAAGCTACGCAGTCCTCATAGCACACTTGCACGACCGGCTCATGGCCTTTTGCGACGATACTCGAATTGGGGCCTTTCGGGTGCCGCCAATTAGCACCGGGTATATAAGTCCACCATTGCATTGGGTTGTTTAAATCCACCGGATGATTGGGGGGCGTGAATACACCGGATCCAGGCTTCAATTTATCCAAAGGTACGCCCGGATAATCCTTTGGATTCAAAGGTCTTTCTGCCACCGTTATATAATGAGTCGCCGCAACAAATTTTGCAAATTGGTCGTTGGTTACTTCATGCACATCTATATAAAATGGAGAAACAGTTACTTTGTGAATGGGCCGGGCATCTGGAAAATTTTTGGATCCCATTTCAAAGCTCCCCCCCTTTAATAAGACCATTTTTGCGCTGTCGGTTCCGGTATCCGTACTGCTATCTTTCATCAATGCAGCCCTTATTTCCGCAGTGCGCGATGGAGCCTTACATAAAGTACAATCCTTTGGCAAAGCCTCTGAAACTACGGCATTATTTTTTTTGTCTGATTTACACGAAAACACTAAAAACGATGGGAGAACAACACACAAAATCCATATTTTTTGTAAAAACCTCATTTGGTTATATAAATGAATGAAAATAATTGAATTAACAAATCTATGAAAGATTAGTTGGATTATGGTTTTGATGTTTATTATTTCTCAAATTGTTTTACCAACCCAATAGATTATTTTTAGGAAGATATCCAGTCCTACCCGATAGTATATAAAAATTACCAAAAAAACACTCGGTCAAATATATTATATTAAATTATTTTTACATTTACTATCAATTTTAAAGGCCAAATAAAGCAAGTATAAATCATAGATTGAGCTTATATCAAAACCTATTTTTTGTACTTAATGCTACATAATGCGATTGCTTTACATTGGCTCATTGTTTCCAATACAAAAGAACAAATGACGGGCTCCTATAATATTCCATTGGCGACCATATAATTGCTTAAACTGATAAAAGGCATAATAGACAAAAAACAAATTAAAATGGCCTTCCAATTTTCATCTAGGGGATTACTCTTTTAATTCATAAAACACTACCTTTGCACCTCAAAAAACAGAAGGAAAACAGTAATGATTAGTGCAAGAAATGTTACGCTGGCCTACGGAAAGCGCGTATTGTTCGACGAAGTAAACATCAATTTTATAAAAGGAAACTGCTATGGCGTTATTGGTGCCAACGGTGCAGGGAAATCTACTTTTTTAAAAATATTGAGTGGTGAAATTGAACCCAATAAAGGCAGTATCGAAATTACACCGGGCGAACGCCTATCGTTTTTGAAGCAAAATCAATTTGAGTTTGATAACGAAACAGTGTTAAACACCGTATTGATGGGACACAAAAAAATGTGGGAGATAATGCATAAAAAAGATGCTATCTATAGTGATCCGGATGCGACAGAAGATGATTACATGCGCGCCAGCCACCTGGAAGCAGAATTTGGTGAGATGGGTGGTTATGAAGCAGAAAGTAATGCAGCTACTTTTTTGAGCGGCTTGGGCATTAAAGACGATATGCACCAAATGCAAATGAAAGATGTGCCCTCTAATATGAAAGTGCGTGTATTATTGGCGCAGGCGTTGTTTGGCAATCCCGATATTTTACTATTGGATGAGCCTACCAACGGATTGGATATTGAAACCATCGGTTGGCTGGAAAACTTTTTGGCCGACTACGAAAATATTGTTTTAGTTGTTTCACACGATAGACACTTCTTAGATGCCGTGTGTACACACGTTGCTGATGTGGATAGGCAAAAAATAAAAGTATTTACCGGCAACTATTCTTTCTGGTACGAAAGTTCACAATTAATGGCGCGCCAGATTGCCGATAAGAATAAGAAAAACGAAGATAAGCGCAAGGATCTGCTAGACTTTATTGCACGATTTAGCGCCAACGCGTCTAAATCCAAACAGGCCACCTCTCGGAAGAAGGCGTTGGAAAAATTAACGATCGAAGAAATAGAACCCTCCAGCAGAAAATATCCGGGCATTATATTTCAGCCATTGCGTGAAGTGGGTAATGAAATATTGAATGTCGAAAATCTTAAAAAATCGATTGATGGCCGTGTACTTTTTGATAAAGTAACCTTTGATGTTAAAAAAGGAGAAAAGATCGCTTTTATCAGCCGTGATCCATTAGCCGTTTCAGGCTTCTTCGATATTATTAATAATGAAGCAAAAGTGGAAGCAGGGAAATTTGAATGGGGAACAACTATCACCAAAGCATATCTCCCGATAGAAAATGAAAAATATTTTAAAGAAGGACTAACACTATTAGATTGGTTGCGTGAATATGTACCGCCTCATGTGACGGATGCAGACGAGCCCTTCTTGCGAGGATTCTTTGGAAAAATGCTTTTTGCCGGTGATGACATTTTAAAGAAAACAAATGTATTAAGCGGTGGAGAGAAAGTTCGTTGTATGGTAAGTCGTATGATGTTACAGAATCCCAACGTTATTATTCTTGACCAACCTACCAATCACTTGGATTTGGAAAGCATTCAAAGCTTCAACGAAAGCTGTAACAATTTTCCAGGTGTCGTATTATTAACGTCTCATGACCATACCTTTATGCAAACAGTTGCTAATCGTATTATTGAGCTAACACCGAAAGGAATTATCGATCGGTTGATGACTTTTGATGAATACCTGGAAGACGAAAGAGTAAAAGGATTACGTGATGAAATGTATGCATAGTTTTTAAAGATCGTGAATTTTAGAAACGTCGAAAGAAGAACCTTTCGACGTTTTTTTGTGAAATTGCCAATACACATAAGTACTAGTCTTATTTATTACCCAATCAGAGACTCCATTTGACATGTAAAAGCACTTTTGTTATCAGAAATTCAAAAGGCATGGTTATTAATTTAAATTACCGAGTTAACTATGAAATAGCCGATTTCAAAATAGGACCTTCACTCTTTTGCAAATGGAAGCAAGTTGAGAATATTTTTATGAATTAATAAATTAATAATTACACAATTGTTTATGCTACGAACTGTTTGTTTGTTCAAATTTTCCTTATCATTTTCTAAAGAATAATTATATTCGACGACTCAAATAAAAAGTACTATGCATAAACTCTCTATTCTTCTGAGTGCTGTAATTTGCATGATGCAGGCCAAGGCACAAAATTACGATGCTCATAAGGCCTTCGCTCCAATATTTTACTCGTCCAATGGCAACGATTTCCGAAGCGCTAACGGCGCTCCCGCCGGCAATTACTGGCAAAATCGTGTAAACTATAATATTAAGGCGTCCTTCGATACAACGACTAATATTTTAGATGGTATTGCGAACATTGATTACATCAATAACAGCCCGGACAAACTTGACTTCCTTTGGCTGGAACTCGATCAAAACGCAGAAAAAGAAGATTCCCGCGGCTTGTCAGAAATGAATCCCGGCGTAAAAGCCTCTGCTGAAAAGGGCTTTAAATTCTTCAGTGTCCTTGCATGGCAAAATGGCAAATGGCAGCCAGTAAATTATATAGTTGAGGGCACGCGCATGCAATTGAGACTTAAAAATGCATTGTCAGGAAATGGGAAAGCACTAAAATTAAAAATAAATTATTCCTTTAAACTATTAAAATCTTCAGCCGGAAACCGTGCGGGTATTTTAGAAACTCAAAATGGCAAAATATATGAATTGGGATATTGGTTTCCCAGAATGTGCGTATATGATGATTTATTAGGCTGGAATACTTTACCCTTTATTGGTGGTGGCGAATTTTATATGGAATATGGAGATATTGATTATACAATTACTGCACCTTCTGGTATGATTGCCATGGGTTCAGGTGAATTATTGAATGGCGACGAAGTATGGAGTGATAAAATTTTAACCAATTTAGCAAAAGCAAAAAAATCGGAGAAAACGATAATAATTCGTTCTTTAGAAGATCTTAAAAATGTTTCTCCAACAAAAAAAACAAGTGGTAACGTTACTTGGCACTTTGCCATGAAAAACACACGTGATGTAGCTTTTGCCTTATCAAAAGCATTTATTTGGGACGGCGCCAAAATAGATTTGCCCGACGGAAAAACAGCTTTCGCGCAATCTGTTTATCCAAAAGAAAGTATTGAGAATAAAAGTGAATGGAACAGGGCGACCGAATATTTAAAGGCATCTGTAGAAGACTTTTCAAAAAGGTGGTTCGAATATCCTTATCCTGAAGCAACCAATGTGGGCGGACCTATTGGAGGCATGGAATTTCCGGCGCTAACTTTTGATTATTATCGTGCCGGCGGCAAAGGTTTATGGGCGCTACTTTCACACGAAATAGGTCATAGTTGGTATCCGATGATTGTGGGCTCCGATGAACGGCGCTTCCCTTTTATGGATGAAGGTTTTAATACTTTTGTAGATATTTATGCACAACAGGATTTTAACCACGGAGAGTTTGCACCTAAACGCGACGGCGAATATGCACCCAAAGGCGGCAATCCGGCAGATGAAATCATTCCGGTTATAAAAGAACTACAAAATGGACCAACACTCATGACACCCCCTGATTGGATGGACTATAAATACGTCCACCCACTCGCTTATTTTAAAACAGCATTTGGCCTGGTTTTGCTACGGGATATAGTATTAGGTAAAGATAGATTTGATTATGCATTTCGTAATTACACAAAGAACTGGGCATTCAAACATCCCTCGCCGGCGGACTTCTTTCGCTCGATGGATAACGCCGCCGGCGAAGATTTGAGTTGGTTCTGGCGTGGTTGGTTTTACAACAACTGGCAACTCGATCAAGCCATAACAGGCGTAAAATATGTTGATGATGACGCTCATAAGGGAGCACTCGTTTCAATAGAAAATAAAGAACAATTGCCGATGCCGGTATCCGTTGAAATAAAGGAAGCAAATGGTAAAACGCAAATAGTAAAACTACCTGTCGAAATTTGGCAACGGGGTGCCTATTGGACTTTCCAAGCTCCGACGACATCTAAAATTATTTCGGTCGTAATTGATCCTAAAAATCAATTACCAGACATTGATAGAAGTAATAATATTTGGAAACCATAAAGGGAAATGGCAGAAACGTGGACAAAAAAAGAAACCCTTTCGTATCATTACACTATTTATTCCATGTTTTTTTTCGTAGCCGCTAAATGAAAAAAGGATAGCGAAAATAAGCCGGCCAAAACACGTGGAATATATCAGAAGTTCGTACGCCTTCTTGCAAGATTTTACTGCAAAAGATGATCTGCACAGATGTGCAGGTTTATCTTCAAAATCAAGGGGTGCGTCGTTCAAAGGGTAAATGGGTACAATTATTAAATGCGACTTTTGGTTTGCCATTCGGTGGCCAAGGTAGAAATATTAAAGATTACAGTTGTCAATTATCATCCGCACAGTGGCTATCTACTTATTTCGGTTGGTCGGTGTAGTGTAGGGATATTTTATCCCAAACAACACAAAAGTTACAAGAAGCGATTCTAAAAACGCACCCCTGATAAAGCTCCCGGCATTAACTGGCTTTTAATAATAAAAATTTCACAGATTACAATTAGGCAAAGTTTTTGCTTATGCGTAAATTGCAATTTATAGAATGGAAAAATCAAAATATCTACACATCGTTTCGATATCATTATTGTTGGCATCATGTAGTGCCTCCACAAAAATGCATAAAACGAGCAAGAACACAACGACTAATAATCATCCAAGGTTTCTGAAAAGCATTGAGGTAAATCCGGGCGAAGCGGTAGACTCAAAAGGCAAAAGCTATGGCTATAAAAAGCAAGCCGAAGGAGTTATTTCCGATCCGCGGGATGACTCTAGTAATGAAAGTGATCATCCTATTTCCAATATACAAGAAAAATATGCGACCTTATTGGGAATAAGCCCGCAAAATGTACTAGACGATCCATTACTAGAACAAATCGATGATTGGTACGGCACACCTTATTTGTTTGGCGGGACAAGCAAGAGTGGAATTGATTGCTCTGCTTTTTCCAGAATGATTCTAAATAGTGTATTTAATACATCTTTACCAAGAACAGCGCAACAGCAATATGATTTGTCGGAACACATCAAAAAAGATCAATTAAAAGAAGGCGATTTGGTTTTTTTCCACACAGAACGATATGGTAGAATAACCCATGTCGGCGTGTATTTACAAAACAATAAATTTGTGCATGCCTCTACATCAGGCGTAATCATAAGTGATTTAGATGAGGATTATTGGCGTAAGCACTATAAAGGAGCTGGACGCATTACCCCAAACCAATAAAATTAAAGTTCCTCATTTAGATTACCGTCAATAATAAAATATTATTCATTGCGGAAAATTTAATATATTTATATTCATCAAGAAAAAAAATATTATGGAAGAATACATCGTAAAAATTATTTCAATAGAACCTGTAACACACAATGTGCTCAGGATAAGAGTAGAAAAGCCAGAAGGCTATTCCTTTGTTCCAGGACAAGCAACTGAAGTCTGCATTAATAAAGATAACTTTAAAGAAGAGCGTAGACCTTTTACATTTACAAGTTTGAACGATTCTAAATATTTGGAGTTTACTATAAAAACTTATACCGATCACGATGGTGTGACCAACGAGTTACGCAAATTGAAACCAGGAGATGAATTGATTTTGCATGATGTCTGGGGTGCTATCAGTTATAAAGGGGAAGGTATATTTATTGCTGGCGGTGCGGGCATTACCCCCTTTATCGCAATCATTCGTCAATTGTATAAAGATGGAAATATTGGCAATAATAAACTCTTCTTTTCAAACAAAACAAGTAAGGACATTATTTTAAAAGATAGTTTCGAGAAAATGCTCGGCAATCAATTTATCAATACGCTTACCGAAGAAAAAACAGGTAGCTATCTAAATAAAAGAATTGATAAAGATTTTCTACAAAAAAATATCAAGGATTTCTCTCAGAATTTTTATATATGTGGCCCAGATGCAATGGTTCAAGCTGTAC
The DNA here is from genome assembly GCF_050436765.1 of Arachidicoccus sp. NCBI lineage: Bacteria > Pseudomonadati > Bacteroidota > Chitinophagia > Chitinophagales > Chitinophagaceae > Arachidicoccus > Arachidicoccus sp. The sequence continues at coordinate 8,338 of NZ_JBNQGD010000210.1, forward strand.
AGCAAGCCCTGCAAGAGTTGGGCGCAACTGAAAAAGTAATTACAGTCGAAGTATGAATGCTAGTGCGTTTCTGAGGTAATCCACCAAGTATTTCCAATGGGATCTTTAATGCCTCCGGTGCGACCATAATCTTGGTTAGATAAGTCCATGACAATTGTACCACCATGGTCGAGTGCCTTTTGAAAAATTTCGTCTGCATTGTCTACATATATAAATAGACTTCCCGGTTGCGGCAGATATTGGTCTGTGCTGTCGGCAAACATAATAATACTATCATCTATTTTTACTTCGGCATGTTTTATGCATTTTTCATCGCGCATTTCTTTACGTTGTAATTCTGAGCCAAAAACCATTTCAGTGAAATCAATAAATCTTTGCGCGTTTTTTACAATTAAATAGGGTATTACCGAAGGATATCCACTTTTATTTTTCATAAGAAAGGTTTGTATAGGTAAAAATAAAATTGTTATTGTAAACTTACGCTGTTTTTTTCATGACTCAAAGAGATTTCTATAAAGCAAAACGCGTATTGGTTTAGAATACGCGTTTTTTTCTATAAACAAAAAACTTAGATGATTATTTCTTTAATAAATTAGCTAAAGTTTTTCCTATATCAGCCGGGCTCGCGACAACAGTTACACCATTCTCAGCAAGAATTTTCATTTTAGCTGCAGCTGTATCGTCTGCACCGCCAATGATAGCACCTGCGTGTCCCATTCTACGACCCGCTGGAGCAGTTTGTCCTGCAATGAACCCTACTACTGGTTTATTATTATTATTATTAATCCATTTTGCGGCATCGGCTTCCATACTACCGCCAATTTCACCAATCATAATGATCGCTTCAGTCTCAGGATCATTCATCAACAATTCCACTGCTTCTTTGGTGGTAGTTCCTATGATAGGGTCTCCACCAATACCGATGGCCGTGCTAATGCCCAAACCTGCTTTCACTACCTGATCAGCAGCCTCATAAGTAAGTGTCCCGGATTTGGAAACGATACCCACTTTTCCTGCTTTAAAAATAAAGCCCGGCATAATCCCGACTTTGGCTTCGCCTGCGGTAATTACACCTGGACAATTTGGTCCGATTAAGCGTGAATTTGTCCCTTGTAAATAATTTTTAACTTTCACCATATCTTGCACCGGAATACCTTCTGTGATGCATACAATTAATGCAATACCTGCTTCGGTAGATTCCATGATTGCATCAGCGGCAAATGCAGGAGGAACAAATATAATACTAACGTTGGCTCCCGTTTCTTTCACCGCGTCGGCAACTGTATTGAAAACCGGGCGGTCAAGATGCTTAGAGCCACCTTTTCCTGGTGTAACTCCACCAACGACATTGGTACCGTATTCAATCATTTGTGTTGCGTGAAAAGTACCTTCGGTACCTGTGAAACCCTGTACGATAATTTTAGAGTCTTTGTTTACTAATACTGACATTGCTGTAATTATTATTGATTATGGATGCGCAAACTTACTACAAAGCGAGGGATTTTTATAATTTGATGGTATGGAAATTTGACAATGCGTCATTTCATTATCGACAGAAAAGATATGTTTGGTGAAATATTAATAATTATCATCAGAAACGAAAATTGGCGTAAATAGCCTATCGGGAAAAAAGTAAGTAAGTCTTAAAAAAAATAGTTGAATTGTATAAGAGGTATTAAGTCTTATACTGATAAAACAAAAGTATACAGCTTTTTTAAAAGACTATTCAATAATCATTCTAAAATAAGTTGCTAATTTCTCTCAATCAATGCTAAAAAAGAAAATATTTTTTACCTTGTACAAGTAAATATAAAAAAAACATTCAATGGACTATATAGATTATTATAAAGTTTTAGAGATTGATAAGAACGCGTCCGAAGCTGAAATAAAAAAGGCCTATCGAAAATTAGCACGTAAATATCATCCAGACTTAAATCCGAAAGACGATGCAGCAAACAAAAAGTTTCAGCAGATAAATGAAGCCAACGAAGTTTTAAGCGACCCGGAGAAAAGAAAAAAATACGATAAATATGGAAAAGACTGGGCGCACGCAGAAGCATTTGAAAACGCCGGCGGGGGTGGGCGACGACAGCAAACTTATTCCAGACAAAATGGCGAAGATCAAGGATTTGGGGGAGAATATGATTTTTCTGATTTCTTCTCTTCGATGTTTGGAGATTCGGGGACCCAAGGGAGGCGAGGGCGAACACAGTTTCGCGGACAAGATATACAGGCCGAATTTCAATTAAATTTAAAGGACGCATATACGACTCATAAACAAGTTTTTACTGTCAATGGAAAGAATATCCGCATCACTATTCCAGCAGGAGTAGAAAACGGGCAAACCATTAAGCTCTCCGGCCACGGCGGCGATGGTCTGAATGGTGGGCCGAAAGGTGACTTATACATTACTTTTAGCATCAAGAACGATACGCATTTCAAGCGAATGGGAAACGATTTGTATAGTGATGTAAAACTCCCATTTTATACCGCTGTTCTCGGTGGGGAATTGATTGTCGAAACATTCGAAGGAAAAGTAAAATTAAAAGTAGCTCCGGAAACGCAAAATGACACCCAGGTAAAATTGAAAGGCAAAGGTTTTCCTGTGTACAAAAATGAAGGAAGCTTTGGTGATTTGTATATTACTTATCAAATAAAGATGCCAACTAATCTTAGCGAAAAAGAAAAAGAACTATTCAGTCAACTTGCTAAAATGAATAATCATGAATAATCATCTAATACCTCTACAACATATTTGTACGCATTATAATGCAGAGATTTCTTTTATTCACTCCTTACATGAATTTGGGTTGGTAGAGATCATTTCCGGAGAAGCAACTATGTTCATCCCAGAAGAACAAGTAAAAGAAATTGAGCGGATGATCCATTTACACTATGACCTCAACATTAATATAGAAGGTATAGATGCCATTGCACATCTGTTGGAAAAAATGGAAAATTTAAATAATGAAATGATTTCGTTAAAAAATAGGTTGAGTAGGTATGAGTGACAGGGGGATAAAATTTGTGTGCTTCTAGGCTAATTTTTATAATTTTTGACTAAACAAGCTATCTACAAATTCATGCTTATCGAAAATTAATAAATCTTCTATTTTCTCTCCAACGCCAATATATTTTACCGGGATTCTTAATTGATGTGCGATGGCCAACACGACACCCCCTTTGGCGGTACCATCTAATTTAGTCACTGCCAATGACCGAACATCGGTCGTTTGCACAAATTGCTTGGCCTGCTCTAATGCATTTTGTCCGGTGGAACCGTCTAATACCAATAATACATCGTGTGGCGCATCGGGGATAACTTTTTGGATTACACGTTTTATCTTACTTAGCTCCTCCATCAAATGTGCTTTATTATGTAAGCGACCAGCCGTGTCAATAATAGCTATATCTGCATTTTTGGCTACAGCACTTTGAACGGTGTCAAAAGCAACGGAAGCCGGGTCGCTGCCCATGTCTTGCTTAACGATTGGAACGCCTACCCTTTGACTCCAGATAGTTAGCTGATCAACAGCAGCTGCACGAAAAGTATCAGCAGCACCAAGTATAACTTGATTACCAGCAGCTTTGTATTTTGCAGCCAGTTTCCCAATAGTGGTAGTTTTACCCACACCATTTACTCCAACAACTAATAATATATAAGGCTTCTTACTACTGGAAAGATTAAAATCTTTATGCGAACTATCGGGAGAATCCACCAAAATATTTTCAATTTCATCTTTCAATAAACTATTCAATTCATTAGTAGTTAGATATTTATCTTTTTCTACTCTTTTTTGAATACGGCTCACTATTTCGAGTGTCGTATCCACCCCAACATCAGCAGTGATTAAGGCATCCTCTAAATTATCTAAAACATCATCATCAATAGTAGATTTACCTGCGACCGCCTTTGTAATTTTGGAAAAGAAACCTTCTTTGGTTTTT
>NZ_JBNQGD010000211.1:0-4093 GCF_050436765.1 Arachidicoccus sp.
ACCTACACGTTACCGTTCCTCTTACTTTCTACATATTTGGGCAAACGGTTATGCGGCGGGCTATTATGCATATTTATGGACAGAGATGCTAGACGATGATGCATTTGCCTGGTTCCAAAACAATGGCGGCCTTACCCGAGAAAACGGACAGCGCTTCCGTGATATGATTTTGTCGAAGGGTAATACCGAAGATTTACACACCATATTTGTCAACTTCGTCGGTCATGAACCTGACATAAAACCAATGGAAAAAGACAGAGGCCTATTGATGAAATAATCACCCGGCGTATTAAACAATGAAAAGCGCAGATAAATAGAATTATTTGCGCTTTTTCTTTGCGATCAATGGTTGTACCCATAATTGTTTCATAAGACAATTTTCTTCCCTTGTTTAGGGAAAATAAAATCGACCCCCAGATAATTTTCTTTCGCCAGTTCGTCGCGAATGGTCGTTTCATTATCACCAGCCGGCTTCATATGTGCAACAATAATGGGCATCTTTTCCAGGGAATTTTTCCCGGCAAGGCTATCCAAAATATTCAAGTTTTTTATCAGCAATCTAGGCTTCAAATGACCATACAACCGATCATTGGGTTGCTCATCCGGATAAGAACATTCAATTGAAATCCCTTTCAGCTTTTGAGCAGTGACTAATGGGGCTACAGTTTTCCACAAATTTTTTAAATCATCGCTTTGTTCATTGGCATCATCACCGGTGTCACCCAAATACAAAAAATAATTATCGCCAAATCTTATCAGAAATGCTGTACTTCTACCTGGCACAGCATGGCTTAACAAGTAAGGTGTTACAAACATAGGTGTATTGTCAATTGCCATCTCATTGCCGACATGTAAATATTTGTACGTATATTTTTTCAAAGTCGGCCGCTCACCTTCGTTGCCAAAATTGGCCCAACTCGTCCAGGTAAAATATTTCGTTTTTAAGACTTTAATACAAAAGGATAATGCATAAATATTCTTTTTTGAATCTTCAGGTGAATTAATAATTAAACCGGCTACATGATCTAGATGGCCGTGAGAAATAAGATAACCTTTAATATTTTTCCTCAAAAAATTATCTATACTTCCTGTAAATAAATGATGCCTGCGCGCAGTTTTCAGCCCATTATAAATAGTGCCAGCATCCAAACAAATAAAATCTGAAGAATCTCTAGGGGCAATTAAATATGCGGACAAATTACTCTCATCACTGCCGCCTTTTACACCCAATGGGACAATGGTAAAAGTTTTTTGCTGTGCAATAGCTGTATTCACTAAAAAAGAAAAAAGAATAACAAAAATTAATAAAATATTTTTCATAAAATTGTTTTTAAAAATTAATGGAAATTCTCCTCATATAAAACTGGAATATTCTTTCTGCAATTTACGAATAAAAATACAGGAATAGTTATACTTTTATTGCTTTATCAATGCATGACAACTAAAGAATTGGATCCAATATTTCCTCTAAAGAAATCAAGGAACTCCAGTAATAATTAAAAAGATTCAAGGATGAAAAAGATTTTTGCGGCATTTTTTTTATTAGCCTTTTCTACCATCAATGCTCAAGACCTGCCAGCAGCGGCCGATACTGCCTGGAAGCACGAATATAGGGCCTCGGCCACCAAAATTAATGACATAGTCAATACCAGACTCGAGGTAAGCTTTGATTATACTAAATGCTATATGTATGGCAGAGCATGGCTAACCATTCAACCTCATTTTTATGCAACCGATTCCTTAACACTCGATGCAAAAGGGATGAATATTAACAAAGTGGCATTAGTAAAAAACGGCAAAGAAATACCGTTGACATATCTGTATGAAGACAGCTTGAAATTAAAAATTCATCTCGATAAAACATATAATGGCGGCGAAGCCTACGAGATTTACATTGATTATGTATCCAAACCAAATGAGCGTAAAACGCAGGGCAGTGCAGCTATTACAGATGATAAAGGTTTGTATTTTATCAATCCGCATGGCACAATAAAAGATAAACCTATTCAGATTTGGACACAAGGTGAAACTGAAAGTAATAGTGTATGGTTCCCTACCATTGATAAACCAGATCAAAAATCGACAGTTGACATCACGATGACTGTCCCTTCCAAATATGTAACCCTTTCTAATGGTTTGTTGGTTAGCCAAAAGAAAAATAGCAATGGCACACGCAGCGACAGATGGAAATTGAATTTGCCAATAGCTCCTTACCTGTTTTTTATGGGTGTAGGGGATTATGCGATTATAAAAGATTCCTATAAAGGCAAACCCGTAGAATATTATGTAGAGCACGCTTATGAACCGGTAGCTAGAAAAATATTCGGCCATACACCGGAAATGATGGCATTTTTTTCTAAAATTTTAGACTACGAATACGTCTGGCCAAAATACGATCAAATAGTTGGCCGCGACTATGTAAGCGGCGCAATGGAAAATGTCACTGCTACTTTACATCAACAATCAGCCCAACAAAATGCAAGACAATTAGTCGATGGCAACGCTTGGGAAGATGTAATCGCACACGAACTTTTTCACCATTGGTTTGGCGATTTGGTCACGACGGAAAGCTGGAGCAATATTACCGTCAACGAAAGTTTTGCCGACTATAGTGAGCAACTTTGGGAAACCTATAAATATGGCAAAGATGCCGGAGATGCGCAAGGATACAACGATATGCTTGGTTATCTTAATAGCAATAGTCAACATAAAGATTTAGTTCGTTTTTACTACAAGGATAAAGAAGACTTATTTGATGTAGTTAGTTATAATAAAGGTGGCCGCATTTTAAATATGTTGCGACACTACGTTGGTGATGCAGCATTTTTCAAATCGTTGAATCTATATTTAAATGAGAATAAATTTGGGACGGGAGAGGCCCAACAACTGCGTTTAGCTTTTGAAAAGATTACCGGTCGGGATTTAAACTGGTTTTGGAACCAATGGTACTATGGTGCGGGCAATCCAAATTTAGACATTACTTACGCTTATGATGACACGGCAAAAACATCTACCGTTACTATTGAGCAAACCCAAAAAGGTGAGCAAATTTTCAAACTGCCCATCGATATAGATATTTATCATGGCACGGATAAGATCCGTCATAGTGTATGGATGACCCAGCAAAAACAATCTTATACTTTTAATGTTGGTGAAAAACCTGATCTAATAAATGTGGATGGGGATAAAATACTATTAGCTAGTAAAGATGACCATAAAACTTTAGCGGAATTTATCAATCAATACAAGCTAGCGGGCAACTACGTAGATAGAAAAGAAGCCATCGACTTTGCCGCGCAAAATGTAAAAGAACCGGGAGCAAAAGACTTTTTGATGAAAGCATTAAATGATAAATTTCATGGCTTGCGCAGCGACGTGTTGCAGGAAACAGATCCGCAAGTTTATACAAATGCTGATTTCGATAAAATCGCAGAAATGGCGAAGACTGATCCCGACCGCATTGTACGCTCTCAGGCAATTGACGTGCTCAGCTATACCAAGGACGTAAAATATGAGCCTATTTATTTAGCTGGCGTCAAAGATTCGTCTTATAGTGTCGCGGGCTCCTCCCTATTGGCATTGTCCGAAATGGATAAGGATACAGCCATGGCACTATTGCCAACTTTGGAAAAAGATGCGCTTGGCCGTTTAAAATATGCTGTAGAAAAGCTTTCCATCCCTTTTAAAACAGATGCAGATTTTGACCAAATCTATGGAGACTTCACAGAGCTACCATTTGGTCAAGAAAAAGTTAGCCAGGCATTAGATTTAACGACTTTCTTAGGCAATTTACACGACAGGGAACATTTCGAAAAAATGACGGATGCATTAATAGTTGTGCGCGATAAAGCAGGCGCACTGTATCCTCAATACCTAAAAATATTTAATCAAAGGTTAGCAAAAGTATTAGCTACTAAAAAAATGAAGCTGTCTGCTTCTTCCAACAAAACAGACGAACAAACAGAGATATATTATTTGCAAAGCAAAATTCAGTAAAATCATTTGTTTCAAAATTCCGTTCCCAAATAACTAAGCAGCGATTTTTTTCCCTAGTGTGGGAAAAAAATGTCGTTGCAAGCCTGTGCCTTTTTTT
>NZ_JBNQGD010000212.1:0-30275 GCF_050436765.1 Arachidicoccus sp.
GCTATGACGAGCTATTGCAGCTTTGCCATAGACTGGCTTAAAGATTCATTTTGAATTCAGTTGACGTCTAACAGATAACAATCTAAAAATTCTCTGTAAATCATGCAAGAAAATCGTAATCCATGGACAATCATTTCATCCAAAGAAGCATATGAAAACCCATGGATACAATTGACCGAGTATAGTGTGATCAACCCTTCCGGCGGAAAAGGTATTTATGGAAAAGTTCATTTTAAAAACCGCGCCTTAGGTATTGTCGCCATGGACGAAGAAAAAAATATATACCTCGTGGGCCAGTATCGTTTTCCAACAGAAAATTATAGTTGGGAATTACCCGAGGGTGGCGGCTCCTTTAACGAAAGTGCATTGGAAGGCGCACAGCGTGAGCTCTTGGAAGAAACAGGCCTGGTCGCAAAACATTGGAAAGAGTTGATGCGGATGCATTTGTCTAACTCTGTAACGGATGAACAGGCCACTGTTTACCTGGCTACAGGGCTTACCCAACATGCAGCCGAACCCGAAGAAACGGAAGACTTACAAACGATAAAGTTGCCTTTTGCGGAAGTCTTTGAGAAGGTGATGAGCGGCGAAATCACTGACGCCATCACCGTTGCTGCGATTCTAAAATTGAAAGTAATGAACTATTAATCTCCCATTGATCAGGGTAATATTTCAAGTCCCAAAAGTAATACAACCGTATACTGAGGTTGGCTTCTTTATTTGTGGCTTCCATTAGGGGGCGTTTCATTCTACCTTTTGAGTTCTTTTGTGATAGATTTGGTCTCCCATATTTTATCCGGCTTCAATCCCTTTATTAATGTTGAACCCAAATTTTGCATTAAAGCTATCTGGTAAGCATTAATGGCAGTTTTGTGTTTTCAATGAATGAGAAACGGCTACGATACCTTTGCCTTCCTTCGAGCGGTATCGACATTTTAAGTACTACGTTTTGCACCCAACTTCCCACTGCAAAAGCAGTTGGACCCGGAGTGTGGTTGATATAGGACTGGACCGCTTTTGCAGCATTAAAATGGGAAATATCCTGATTGTATGCTAATACCAAATTTGGGATTAAGCAGGTAAGGGCCACTATGTATGTGCAGTACGTACCATCAGAGTAAAGGAGTTGCCAGCCATGGCTTTCTAAGGCTATCATTCGATCTTATTTGTTTACTTTTGAGGTATGGAAACAAATTTTGAAATAGCAAAAGGCATACATCCCGGTTTAATCCTGGAAAGGGAGCTTCGGAAACGGAATATTCCCCAAGGACAGTTTGCGTTATCCATTCAAGAGTACCCCCAAACCATAAGCGCCATTATCAAAGGGAAGAGAAGTATGAATGTTCCGCTGGCGATGCGCATCGAAGATGCGTTGGAAATGAAAGAAGGCTTCCTGATGACATTCCAGGTATTTTACGATATAAAGGAAGAAAAGAAGAAGTTATCAAAGAAGAACCATCCCGCATTATCAAAGTTCAGACCGGCCCTATTTTGGAACACAAAAATAGAAAGCATTGATTGGAACAAGCAGATGAAGCCCGTTATCAAAAGAGTATTTGAACGGGGTAATTTCACGGAAAAAAAAGAGGCAGTTAATTTTTACGGGCGTGATGCCATAAAAAAAATACTTATTGCTGAAAAACTTAAATAATGTCGATAGCACTACATTGGAATACGGTAACTCCGTTACTACAGTCAGGCTTGAAAAAGCTAATGAGTGAGCCGCTGCTGGACCCGTTCCGGCTGGTGGGCGGAACAGCGCTTAGCTTGCAAATAGGACACCGTGCCCCTGTTGATATAGACCTTTTTACCGATGTAGCATATGGCAGCATTGTATTTTCAGCAGATTGACGATCATTTACGACACACATTTGCTTATGCTAGTCCTGCAAAACTGGCGTTGCCAATCGGTTTTTGAACAGGTTATTTTGTTGGGAGTATACCGGACGATGCTTTCAAACTGGATCTGTATTATACTGACTCATTCATATTTCCTTTTATTGAAATAGAAGGCGTCAGGCTGGCAACGAAAGAAGAAATTGCAGCAATGAAAATAGAGGTAGTGCAGCACGGCGGCAGGAAGAAGGATTTTTGGGATATACACGCACTATTAGATAACTATACAATAGAACATATGATTGAATTGCACAAAGAAAGGTATCCATATTCACACAACGCTACTCTCATAAAAAACAATTTAAACAATTTTGTATCTGCGGACGACGACTTTGATCCCGTTTGCTTGTGGGGCAAGCATTGGGAGGTTATCAAGCTTGATCTTATTGAAATAATGAACCATTAATAACCTGAGCCGCCATCTTTCTGCTTTTGGAAAAGTCATGACCTTATCTTTCTGTTGCCGGTCTTCTATCCATTTGCGGAAAGCCTTTGCATTATTCCGGTCTATAGAATAATATTTTTCACTGATGTTGTGTCTATCATCAGTAAGACCGTCTATAAGTATAAATAGCAGTAGCCTCTTTGCTTTGTCTGTATCAATAAGCCGCATTTTCCCAGTCGATTTGTAAACGCTTCTATTCCTTGTTTAGCTAAGTATCGTGAGGCTTTCCTACTGAATAAAGCAATATTTTCATTAGCGCTATTTAAAACTGAAAATAACTTCTCACAAAAAAAACAAATTCATCTACTACCGGATAATGAGAAAGCAGTTTGCAGGCTACGATCAAAAAAACAATACCATACAAACTGCCGTATAAATGCGCAGAATGATTGATACGGCCACTTCCACGGCGATCGAGCCAAGCGGTAATAATCAAATAAATAGCACCAAAAATAAAGGAAGGCAATCTTAAAAAGGGAACAAATATTAACCCGATTTCCGAGGTAGGCATCAATAAAATACTGGCGAACACCACAGCAGAAACGGCGCCTGATGCACCCAGACTTTTATAGGCGTAGTTGTCTTTATTTTTAAAATAAGTAGGTAGTAAACAAACCATCAGTGCAGATACATATAAAAGCAAATATAAAATGCGGCCGCTGGTCGGACCGAATATATTATTGAAAGCATCCTCTACATATTCACCGAACGTGTAAAACGCATACATATTAAAAGCCAGGTGCGCAAAATCTGCATGTATTAGACCACAGGAAAAGAAGCGATACCATTGTTTTCTACGACTAATGGCTGGCGGATAAAATATTAAATCATCTATATATTTCTGGTTGGAAAAGGCTACAAAAGAAACCACACAGGTTACGATTACGATCAATAATGTAATGGATACTTGATGCATATTTTTTTATTAATTAAAAGTCTTTTAAGCTGTTTTATTTTGAAATGATACCCTGTCCCCTCATTTGTGTGGGATAGCGAGAACCCGCACAAACAAATTACCATCACCAACCAAGGATAAAAGAACCATATTTATCTTAAAGGCAACGAAATTACAAATTGTAAAATGCCTGCCCAGCTTCGCTTTCCTAAAGAAGCTATAAATTCATGCGGTGCATGTCCAGATTACCAAATAGCCACTCTATGCGTTCACCCCCTCAACAATGATGATATTTCTCACCGCGCAAAATAGTACAGGCACGGTATAACTGTTCGGACAAAATTAATCTTACCAGCATATGCGGGAATACCAACGGGGAAAGACTCCAGGTAAAGTTAGCTCTTTCAAAAACCGACCCTTCAACACCGAAAGCCCCGCCGATTAAAAATACAATAGTTTTAGTACTTTCATTGGCTCTTTGCTGTATAAAATTCGCGAGTTGTGGCGAGGAGAGCTGTTTACCTCTTTCATCCAACAACACTAAAAAGTCATCCGTATTTATTTGCGCTAAGATCAATTTGGCTTCTTGCTTTTTCAACTCCGGTTCATTTAGCGCCCCTGCATTTTTGGGTGGTGGAATGATTTTCCATTCAGTGGGAAAATATTTTTCCAGTCGATTTGTAAACGCTTCTATTCCTTGTTTAGCGTAAGTATCGTGGGGCTTCCCTACTGAATAAAGCAATATTTTCATTAGCGCTATTTAAAATGAATGCATAAGAAGGGGAATCAAAATAAAATTTTTATGAAGCAGGCTAGCTTCGGTTGCCACTGCCTGGCAAACGCTGCCTTTTAAAAACCGCCTTCACCACTCGCGCAGCGAACCGCCTCTTCTCGTCACCAGTCACTCTTTCTATCTATCTTGATACAATCAGTTAATCAGTTATTATCCGACTCCGTCAATTTATCTCTTAGCGGGCCTTTTACTTTTAATAGAGGTGGCATACCAAAATACTTATTAAAAAAGAAATAAGTAAACGTACCGATGCCGATACCAATAACTGTTCCGCCTAGAATATCTCCGGGATAATGTATGCCTACATACACTTGTCCATAACTGATGGTGGCTGCCCAAAACACAAAAAGCCAGGACCATTTTTTGAAATAGGGCTTTAAGCTATAAAAGAAAAACATGCCTACGCTAAAGTGATTAGCCGCGTGAGAGGACGTAAAACTCGGATTGCCGGGGCAATAATCCAATAAAAGCCGCACCTGCAATTTAAGCGTTTCGTTTTGACAAGGTCTTGGTCTATGAAAATAATATTTCATAAAATGACTGCTCATTTGATCACTTAGGGTAACCGTAATGATGACGAAGAGTAACCAGCTCCATGCCTTCCAGCCGAAATTGAGAAACACAAATAACAATAAAAAAAGGTAAAGCGGTAGCCAACAATTTTGGTCGCGCCACCAGGGAATAACCGCATCAAAAAAACTATTATGCCATTGCGTATTTATTTTTAAAAACAACCATGTATCCCATTTATTCAGTGTTTCTAACATCGACAGCGTAATTTTTCTTTTACAATTATTTTTTTCTAAAGAAGATCCTTATAGGCACGCCTTTAAAATTGAAATGAGAGCGCAGCTGATTCTCCAAATAGTTTTTATAAGGTGTTTTTACATCCTCAGGGAAATTGGCAAAAAATGCGAAGGAAGGCACATGCGTCGGTAACTGCATTACATATTTTATCTTGATGGAGTGACCGCGTACAACCGGGGCGTGGTAAGACTCGATAGCCTTCAGCATCACTTCATTCAACTTGCTGGTAGTAATGCGATTCTTTTTATTTTCACAGACTTCCAGAGCTACTTCTATCCCCTTAAAGATCCTGGTCTTTTCTTTGGCGGAAATAAAAATGACGGGGATGTCGTTAAAGGGAGCAATTCGCTTTTTCAATTCATTCTCATAGTCACGCGCGGTATTGGTCGCCTTATCTTCAATTAAATCCCATTTATTTACCAGGATAACCAAACCCTTTCCTTTACGTGCGGCTAAAGAGAATATGCTGATATCCTGCGCGGTAATTCCCTTTTCCGCATCCAGCAACAGCATACAGGTGTCTGCTTCATCCATCGCTTTGATAGCGCGTATTACGGAATAAAACTCTAAATCGTCTTTCTCTTTATTTTTCTTACGAATACCTGCCGTATCAATTAAAACAAATTCTTTTTGGAAAAGATTGTAATGCGTATGAATGGTATCGCGCGTAGTACCGGCGATACTACTGACGATGGTGCGCTCCTGACCAGTTAAAGCATTGAGTAGGGAAGATTTTCCTACATTAGGTTGTCCGATAATAGCTATTTTCGGTAAGACTTCGTCATTTTTCTCCTCGTCTTCCACTATTAAAGCTGTTATCGCATCTAGTAACTCTCCGCTACCGCTGCCACTGATGCTGCTGATAAAATGCACTTGTTCAAATCCTAAAATATAAAATTCTGTTGCCTCCAGATAGCGTGCATTATTATCCACTTTATTGACTGCTACAAAAACCGGTTTGGTTGTACGGCGAAGTAGATTAGCCATAGCATCATCCAGATCCGTAATACCTGTAGCGGCATCGGTCATAAAAATAATAGCATCCGCTTCGTCAATAGCAATCTTTACTTGTTTGCAAATTTCTATTTCAAAAATATCATCTGAATTATTGACGAACCCACCGGTGTCAATCACGTTGAAATACTTTCCACACCATTCTGCAATGCCGTATTGCCTATCACGCGTAACACCACTCACGTCATCCACAATAGCTTTTCTTTCTTCCAACAGTCGGTTGAAAAAAGTGCTTTTGCCTACATTGGGCCTACCCACAATTGCTACTGTAAAACCCATCTTTATTTACGATTTTTAATTTTAAATATTTTCCTTTACCCCACCCTATTCTTATAAGGCATTTATTGCCCGCGGCTATTTAGTCCGACCGTTTACTTTTCAAATAAACGATTTAATTGTACCCGTATTCTTTTAATTGCGCTTCGTTGTCTCTCCATTTCGCCCGCACTTTCACAAACAATTCTAAAAACACTTTTTGCTCCAGGAATTTTTCCATGTCTTGACGCGCCAAAGTTCCTATTTTTTTTATCATTTTCCCGCCTTCTCCTATTAAAATAACTTTTTGCGTTTCGCGCTGCACGATTATATCGGCCTGAATTTTCACCAAAGTATTTTTTTCCTTATAAGAATTGACCAAAACCGCAGAATGATAAGGGATTTCATCACCGAATAGCTGATATATTTTTTCCCGAATTAATTCACCCATAAAAAACTTTACCGGCAAATCGGTTAATTCTTCCTCGCTGTAAAAAGGCAGTCCTTCCGGCAAAAGTTCAATAATAGCACTTAATAGGGTACTGAATATTTTTTGGTTAAGTGCCGAAATACCCAAGGTTTTTTTACAATAAGGCTGTGTTTCAAAATATGCCTTTGCCTTGTCCACCAATTCTTTCTCGGCAATATCGGTTTTGTTCAAAATTACGATACAAGGCACTTTGAGGCGCAGGGAGGTAAACAGCTCATTACACTGCTCCAAATTATCCGTTACATCTACCAACAAAATTCCGACATCTGCATCTTCCAAGGCACTCTTTACGGCACCCATCATTTTCTCATGCAGTTTATATTTAGGCTCTATGATTCCCGGCGTATCGGAGAAAATTATCTGGTACTCATCCGCTTTGGTCAAAAAGCCTTTTATACGATGTCTTGTAGTTTGTACCTTACTGGACACAATAGCCAACTTCTCCCCTAGCAAGCCGTTAAGCAAGGTACTTTTACCCGCGTTGGGCTTACCAAAAATGTTTACAAAGCCGGATTTCATCTTAAAGTTTAAATGTTGAAAGCGTGTAAAGTTAGATAGATTAAAGCGAACCCAAACATAATTATGCTTTAATCTTTATGCTAAAACAACTAAAGCCTTACATTTAGGTAAGGCTTTAGCGAAATTAAAATTAAACAAGAAGCTATTTTAAATATATCAGAGGCGGGCAAAACGTCTTTATCCGCATTTAGAATTTCCACAATCTTTACAGGTCAGACATCCTTCCTGGTATTGCAAATTGGCGCCACCACAGTGGGAGCAAACGACGTGGGACGCTAAAGTATTGTCGGGTACGAAGCGTTTCAACGCGCGGGCTACACCATTTTTCCAGGTATTAATACTATCCTCCTTCAGCTGCAAGCCATTGATAAGATCTACCACTTTTTCGATCGGCATACCATGTCTTAATGTCCCGGAGATGAGTTTGGCATAATTCCAATACTCAGGGTTAAACTTATGGGACAACCCTTCAATAGTGGTTTTGTAGCCCCGCTGGTTTTTGTATTGAAAATCATACCTGGACGTTCCATCTTCCAGCCTTGCCTTGATAATTTTACCTTTTAAGACCCATCTTGGTAATAAAATCCCTTCTTCATCATCGGCAATACCGGTAAATATTTCATAGGGTTTATCATCAATCAAACCAATAAAGGCGATCCACTTTTCTCTGTTATTTTGAAAGCGGACAACTTCTCCCTCTAAGACTTCCGGCCGGCTAGAGGGAAAATGAGTCGTCGTATCCTCCGCCACCTCTTCCTCTTCTTTTTCCTTTTCACCCGCAGCTATCAGTACACCGGAGCGACTTCCGTCCCGGTAAACAGTTACACCCTTACAGCCCGATTTCCATGCCTGCATGTACAATTCACCCACCAGGGATTCATTTACATCGTTAGGCATATTAATGGTAACACTTATACTATGATCCACCCATTTTTGAATAGCTCCCTGTAGTCTTACCTTCGCATTGTAATCTACGTCGTTAGAAGTAGCTTTATAATAGGGAGAAAGTGCTACCAAATTATCCAGTTCTTCTTTTGAATAGTTTTTATCGGTATCATAGCCATTAACGACCATCCATTTTTTAAAATTATGGTGGAATACAATATATTCTTCCCAACAATCCCCTAATTCGTCTACAAAATCTACCCGCACATTTTTATCGTTAGGGTTTACTTTGCGACGACGCTTATATACCGGCAGGAAAACCGGTTCGATACCAGAAGATGTTTGCGACATCAAACTGGTAGTGCCCGTAGGCGCGATCGTTAATATAGCAATATTTCGACGACCATTTTCTGTCATCTCATAATATAACTGCGGGTCTTCTTTTTTTAATCGAAGGATAAACGGATTTTCCAGTTCACGTTCGGTATCGTAAACAAGAAAGGCACCCCTTTGTTTTGCTAATTGAACGGAACCGCGGTAAGCGTTTATCGCCAGTTCTTTGTGTAAGTTTGTAGAGAACTCGATACTCTCTTCACTGCCATACCGTAAACCTAAAGCAGCCAGCATATCTCCTTCAGCAGTGATGCCCAGGCCAGTTCTGCGACCTTGCTGCGCCTTTAGTTTGATATTCAACCATAAGTTTTGTTCAATTGATTTCACCTCATCAGTTTCCGGATCTTGTGCAATCTTTTCCAAAATATGATCTATTTTTTCCAGCTCAAGGTCAATGATATCATCCATCAACCTTTGCGCGATCATCACATGTTTTTGGAATAATTCCTTATTAAAAGACGCTTCTTTCGTAAAGGGGCTCTCCACATAGGAAAATAAATTGATTGCCAACAACCTGCAGGAATCATAAGCACATAAAGGTATTTCACCACAAGGATTGGTGGATAAAGTCCTGAAACCAAAATCAGTATAACAATCGGGAACGGATTCCTTCATGATGGTATCCCAAAAAAGGATGCCTGGTTCGGCACTCTGCCATGCATTGTGGACGATTTTTTTCCATAGGGCAACCGCATCTATTTCTTTTTTGTAAACCGGATTAGCGGAGTCAACGGGATATTGTTGCACGAATTTTTCACCTTTTTCAACAGCCTGCATAAAATCATCTGTTATACGAACCGATACATTGGCGCCTGTCACTTTTCCTTGTTCTGTTTTGGCATCGATGAAAGCTTCCGCGTCGGGGTGTTTAATAGAAACGGATAACATCAACGCGCCTCTTCTGCCATCTTGGGCTACCTCGCGGGTAGAATTGGAATAGCGTTCCATAAAAGGTACGATGCCCGTAGATGTGAGCGCGGAGTTTTTCACTGGGCTCCCTTTGGGGCGAATAAAAGAAAGGTCATGACCTACCCCGCCACGTCGCTTCATAAGCTGCACCTGCTCCTGATCGGTTTTCATAATGGAGCCATAAGAATCTGAATTATTATCGCCACCGATTACAAAGCAGTTGGATAAAGAAGCAATCTGATAAGGGTTACCAATGCCTGTCATAGGACTTCCCTGTGGGATGATATACTTAAAATTTTTAATTAGGTCATAGATTTCTTCTTCTGAAATAGGGTTAGCATAGCGCTGCTCTATACGTGCCAGCTCTGAAGCAATACGCCTATGCATATCATCTGGCGTTTTTTCGTATAAGCGACCATAAGAATCTTTTAAAGCATATTTATTAATCCAAACACGGGCTGCTAAGTCATCCCCGTTAAAATAGGCCAGTGAAGCCTCCAAAGCCTGTTCCTGCGTATAAACAGTCAGGCTTTTTTCCTCTTTTAATTCTTTTGTATTCATTGAATTGCAGTTAAATATGAATATTTATATTTTTAAACTATTAATTTAATATTTAGTCATAGATTCACAAATAATATATTTAATAAACTATTTATCAATTAATTATAAAATACAAATAGATAAATGGTTATTTAATTTAAATACTTATTTTACCAAATATACTGCAAAATGCTGACACGTTGCGCAGTTTTTACCCAGTAAATAGAATATTATTTATACCACAGTGTGGATAACCTTTTCTTAAAGTTCGCAGAACCCTTTATGCTTTAAAAAAGGGGAATTTAAATATCTTTTAGGGGAATTTCGATCCGGATATTTTTTAATAACTGCTCAACTAATATATCTTAAGCCGTATTTTTCTAGACTGCTAAAAATAAAACTTGACGGGTTTTTAGGTCAACCATCATAGAAGATATATTTTGCAAAGTTCAAAAACTATGCGTTCTTTGCAATGGTTATCGAATCAAAACTATTCCATTACAATGAAAAAGATTATTCCATTTCTTGTTTTTTCTTTTTCTTATAGGCATTTACGTGCACAAAAAAATGCGGTTGACGTCACCTTTCTATTAAATAGAATAGAGAAATTACAGGTGGACAATAATGCATTTTTCTTAGTTGGCAGTTACCCATCTTATATAAGTAGCCATCAAAAATATAAAACCAAACACAGAGATATAGACATTTTTTATAATATTGTTATCGATGCCACTTTAAAAAAAATAGCGCCAAAGCTAGACGAGCCACAACAGGTTTTGGTGGATTCGTTACTGGCTCGATCACTTCCTATTTATCATCGGTTTAAAAATAAAGAAAGGGGGAGTTATAATTTTTGGTTGAGGGATTCTCTTTGTCGTTTCCCTATGAGTTGGTGGATTCCGTTGATAAAAAAGAAGGGCAATTTCCTCCCCGACGACCTCGACGATACGGCACTTAAGCAGCTAGCATGGCCCGACGATTCTTTGGAAAAACTACATCGGATAATGCAGCAGTATAGTCATCAACCGGGCAGGAAAATAAAATCGACGGATAAAAAATATAGGAAGTACAATGCTTACTCTACATGGTTTGGCAAGAAATTTCCGGTAATGTTTGACGTGGCTGTATTGACTAATATTTTGACCTATGTGCAGACATATAATTTGCCTTGGACAAAGGTAGATTCTGCTTCTTTGCAACTCATTGTACAATCTATAAAAAATGGAGATTATATAAACAAACCTTTAGATATTTCACCCTATTATGGGAAAACAGCTATTGTATTGTATCGTTTTTCAAGATTGATGCAGGTAAAGAAAATTCCACAACTAGAAGCTTTGAAACCAAACTTGGTTAACGAGGGGAATCTTATATTTAATCATTCAAAAAATATTTTTGAAAAGATTATAGTTGCTAATGCACTACATGGTTTTGGCGAAAACATTACTATTCAAAAGCTTCCAACTCAGGCAGAGCTTCCAAAAATGGTCGAAGAAAATAACTATCCTTTTGTCCTGGGTAATCTCTCTTCCTATTTTCCTGATTTCCTGAAAAAATCATTTTATAAAATGGGTGCATTACTTTATTATTATTACTGCCCCGCCTATAATGATGTTTTGCTGCTGCAATATTTGGTAAATACAGGCGTTGCAAAATAGATGTTCATTTTGGCAAAATAAAAGCGCATTGGGCATGATATAGGGAGATCAAACTCATATTTGAACAACGGGCCGATTTTACAAAGGCTGCATTTTATTTCTCCGCCAAAGATAGTAGACGATCCACCGGAATTATTGATTATGCCAGTGCTGGCCGACATTTGTCACTACTAAAAAGGCAAATTATTCCACCTTTTTGTTACTCTCCAGTTCTTTAATAAAGAGATGCAGGTTTGTAGAAGGATTATCATAAATCTTTAATTGTTTTGCTCGTTCACACGCTTTTTGACAATTTTCTGATAATCTTTTTTCCAACTTGCTATCAATAAACCCCTTGCGATAGTTGCCGTTGCGGTTAATTAATTCTCTAATGCAATCCTCGGTGCGAATGGTAGCAGTTTGTGCTTTATAATGCAGCAAAAACCATAATTCAATTGAGGGATTGGATGCTACTAATTTAGCTGTTTGAATCTTTTTAAGTTTTTCAAGAATTTCCGGCACGTCTGCATCGTACATCAAAAAATCTTTGTCTTTAGGATGCTTGGGTTTACCTTTCTTATACTCTTTGATAAATCGTTCGGTAATTTTGTTTCCAACCGTTCTGGAAATAATTTCTATTGAAACACGATATTTCGTTCTCAAATGTGCAATATACGATTCTTCCGTTTTGCCTTCGCAGAACACCCAGAAATGAGGATTAATCTTTTTCCCTCTCGATGCACTGCGTTTACTTGGCATAAATCAAGTTTTTTAAGGATTCTTCTGTATCGTCAACTATGGGCACTGCATCGAAACGACCTTGCAAATACGCTTTCTCTAAATCCATCGTATCGCGAAAATCGCTGTAATCATATAGCGAATAGACATCTGTGGAACCATCCGTTTTTTTATTAGCAAAGAAAATTTGATCCTTCCTGAATTTCTTTAAATCAAGGAAACGCGTATTGTGTGTGGTGCATATTAATTGAGCTTTTGCCCCAGCTCTGAAAAGGTTGAAAATATACTCAATGATGGCCGGATGAAGACTTTCTTCAATTTCATCAATTAAAAGCACTTTATTATTTTTTATTACATCTAGTATCGTTAGCATAATAAAAAACATTTTAATTGTTCCTTGTGATTCTTCCGTAAAGAAATCGAACATAATATCAGGATTACTCTTATGATATGTTCTTATCTGTAAATGTTCCTGTTCTATATTTTGAACAGAAAGTGTCATATCAGTAAGATTGGCATTTATATTTTTAGTAGGTTTTTTCAATGTCTTGATCCTGACTTCTAAAATGTCGCTGTCCGCAATTTTTAAAGCATCGATTAATTGTTGTTTATTATCATTAGATAACCTTTCTATTGCACCAACACCAAACCCCTGATAGCTTAATATAAACTTTTGAGAAAAATAATTAAAAATCTCTTTCGCAATTTCTCTGTCCATTTGGCTGGCTCTTGATATAAACAACGTTTTTTCGGATGTACTTTCTGCTACATCCATCGGGCGCTTAATTTGCTCTCCGAAAGAATATTTTTCGCTTTTTTTATTTCCAGCTTTCTCATCCCGGGTAAATATTTTAGTTTTTCTT
Source organism: Arachidicoccus sp. (assembly GCF_050436765.1). NCBI lineage: Bacteria > Pseudomonadati > Bacteroidota > Chitinophagia > Chitinophagales > Chitinophagaceae > Arachidicoccus > Arachidicoccus sp. The sequence goes on from NZ_JBNQGD010000212.1 coordinate 13,080, forward strand.
CCATTCGGGTAGTAATATAAGTTTTCTGTGAGTATCTTATGGCGGGTCAAGGAGAAAGAATATTCATATTCTATATCACTACTAATAAATCGAATAAAATAAGTACTCGGTTTGGTAATATAGTCGTCGAATTTGAAAGGCTGAAAATTAAACACAACATCTTGATTGTGTTTATGTGATTCAAATACCATCGCATTACAAAACCTGATTGCTTTTATAATATTACTTTTGCCTGATGCATTAGCTCCATATACGACTATTGTTTTTAGAATGTTAGTTTTATCCTGCTCGAAAATATGGCTGGAAAGTGCCTTTGCATTTGCAGATTTAATAACGGCAGCCCTGAAATCAAGTGTAATTTCATCCTTTATGGAAAAAAAATTACTTATGCGCATTTCTAATACCATTTTAATGTATTAATTTGTAATTATTTTACAAATATAAAGAATAAAATGTATTTTTATTCTTTTAAGCAAGAATATAACGTAAGAATTATTTTGAAATGCCTTCTCCAATATATTGAACAAAGGTTTCAGTTCTCCGCTTCTCATTCGTTATTCAAGTCTTTTAGATATTGTTTATAGATTATTTTGGCAGTTACAATACATCTTGGATCATCGATAAGGATGAGGTCTACATAGACTAATAAATACGGTACTGTTTGAGGTAATTCAACTGGTATATCATTTCAGAGCTTTTGATATATGGCGCAGGCCATTGATTACTTGCTAGGTCATTGGGACTACTTTACTGAGTACACGCGCCATGTAGACGGAACTATAGATAATAATGCCGCTTATCCAAAATTTTGGATAATGCCGCGGAAAGATGCATCCAGCCAATTACGCTAAATAGAAAAAACGCCTTATTCTTCGGATCGGTAAATCGTAGTGCAGGAGCTGCATTAATGTTTTCACTTGTGGAAAATTGCAAATTACATGAAGTGAATGTTTTAGACTGGCTTAAAGATGTACTGTTGCGAATAGCAACACAATCAAAAGATAAACTGATCGAATTATTACCGCATAATTGGAAACCGCCACAACGGAAACCAATTATTTAAGTAAAATGAGCAAAATAATTTAAATAATTGACTCATAAAATGCTATATTTTTGAGCCGACTAAATTAGATAAATGGTCTGTCGTCAGATGCAAAAATATTTTGGCTTGGGGGTCATCTGAAAAAGTAAATAATGCTTCCAAATTATCTTGGATGGACTGCACTTACATCAAAAAATTTCCACAAACGACTAATCAATTTGGTTATTAAATTTATGAATTGGTGACAAGAAATTAAAAAGTATAAAGGTATATAACGAATGAATGAGTTGCTGCTGGCGTTTCAAAAGATAAAAGGCCTGGCTATTGCTTTTAAAAAGGAATTATTATCAGAATAGGTGCGAAAAAAAATGTCCTTCAACAAAAAAGTTTAAATTTATTTTCCATGCCTACCGTAAATTCTGAAGAAATATGGAACGCAATTTTCTGAATCAAGAGCTTATGTATCTATAGACTTATACAGAGAACTTGAAGAACAGTTTATTGGGTGGATAACAATCCCGTAAAATCTGACAATGAAAATGTGCCTGTGACTATCTATAAAAAAGATAAATCCGTATTAATATCGCTGGCAAGCTGGGCAAAAACCGACGTAAACATTCACCTGAAAATCGATTGAAAGGCGCTTGGTATCAACGCTTCAACTACAACAATTGTTGCGCCGGCAATTGATAATTTTCAGCCTTCGAGAACGTTTAAACTGATGAAGAGATTCCGTTTGAAAAGAATAAAGGCTGGTTGCCGGAGGTAAAATAAAGAGTGTAACGAATAATTTATATTCTTACATTTACAGATTAACTTTAAGCAAAATGAAAATAAATTTTAAATCATATTTCTTCTTTATTGTTGTATTTGTAGTTTGTTTTTTATCATGCGGTAAAAATCCTATTGATACACCGAGCAACAATAATCAGATACAACAAGGAGATTCGACAATTGAAATTAATGCCATATATCCAAATATAAGTCCTGCTATAATAGGTGAATATATTCCTCCGAATTATGTTCTTTATATAAGGGATAATGCGGTAATTGATGCAGCAATAAATCTAGTGGTGGCGTTTTATGTTCATAATGACGGTGAGAAAGATATTTCTGCAACAATTCCTGCCGGTTACAAACAGCTTCAATTGATGAATGGGAATAATTATATTAACAGTTTTACTTATTATACAACTTCGAAAGATTCGTTGGGAAATACATTTAATACAACAGTTATCAATTCCACTTGGGTTGTTGATTCCATCAAAATAAAATCAGTCATTTGTTCAAATAAAAAATATGGTTTTAAAGTATTGGACAAAACTGATTGGACTTCTTATTATACACCACATGATTCTGTCACTTCAATAAATTTTATTGCGAATACAGATACTATCAGTTATTCCGATTATAACTTTAACTTAACCGGCAACACTTACAGAAGCGGAACTTATGCTTTTTATTTTCCTAATCCGCCTCTTGTTTCAATGTTTTCAGGATCGGCTACGTACCCGCTGCAAAAAGGAATGACAATAGATATTCCATTGATGGTGTATGCAAAAACAATTTCCTTTGGTAACGGCAGTTCTTATGTATATTACGGTAGTCAGCCTGACGGTGCTCAGGCTTATACAAATTACTCTACGGTAAAAATGAATATAACAAATGTCACCGATAAATTATTTGATGCTGATTTTTCTGGAAAAATTTATTCCTCCCGGCAACACGATACACTGTATCTTACAAAAGGAACAATTAAAAATGCTCCGCTGCCCACACAACAATGATATAAATTACCGCCGTTTTCTGAATGATAATGAAAATGAAATTCCCGAGCCTAAAATTTTCAAAAACTTATTGGATGTGGAATTTAATAAGCAAGTCAAATCAAAAGAATTAAACCAAACTTTTATTCAGTATTTTCAAAATATTATTGACAAGTCCAAGGATGGGATCCGTGTACATCCAAAGACGGGCAAACCTCTGCATCCAAATAATATAGAAACTTATGTTACAACCATTAAACATCTGCAAAATTATGAGAACACATTGAGGCGACCTCTGAAGTTTGACGATATTGTGTGCAGAAAAAGGCCGCGAGCAAATTGAATTGTTGAATATGCAAAAGGACGGCATTATGGTTGCCGAATATTGGACTAAATTATTGCCAAAAAAGAATTGGAGCAGAAACTACGTGGCCCTTTAAGTGAAGCAAAAGAAAGATTGGCGATTAGAAAAAAGATATCCAAATAAGAGGAATTATCTATATAGAATTTTGGGGTTACTAAAGAATCGTTGTTTGTGTCTTATATTACTAGAATATTCTAGCATATCAATATTAACCCATTTGATTACCTTTAATATCAAGGTTATTATTCGTTATTTAAGTAAATGCATTTTAATTCTTTCCACATCAGTCAAATGGTATCGTTAAGTAACAATACCGCGCCGGACAGCGTCTGGCGCGAATAGGTCAAAATACAAACAACGATGCAAGAGGGCGTACAGCAAAATCTTGCAGCGATTCATTATTTTTTGCTCATAATTGCATACATACATGTAGTAATAAAATTGCGGATATAGGGAATATCACCAATCAAAGGAATTTTCTTGCGTGGTTTCAATTTAAACTTGGTTTCATAATTCGGATTGATAAAATAATATGTTTTTTTGTCAAACTTATAGCCGGCTGCTTTTATGATTCTCTGGAAACGCTCGATACTGATACCCGTTTGCTTAATCTCCGCCATGACTTCAATTCTATCTTTTTTTTCCCCAAATTTTTTCAACAAATATTTGTACATCCCCATAGGAAGCAAATGCATATAAACTGCCCTACGTGTCCATTTATTTTCTCCTATTTGTTGATGTCCTCCAAACGGCATTTGCCAAGGCGGAAAGCCGAAAAATATGATGCCGTCTTTTTTTACAAACTGTTTGATAAATACAAGGAATTTTTCTTGGTCGGGAATATGCTCGATCACGTCTCGCATCATGATTATATCAAACTCGCCCAACTCTTTATTGGAAGTATCATACATATTCTTGTAAATAAACTGAGGCGTAGTAATATTTTTCATTTCGCCGAAAAATTCATTGGCAAGGTTAATCCTAGTTTTATCCAAATCCACACCTGTACATTGCAAATGCCTTTTCGCGAACGGTTTAAGGTTGCCTGCCTCCCCACAACCTATTTCAAGGATTCGCATATCTTTATGGATTTTCTTAACGCTTTCTATATAAGGTATTACAAATTTTTCTGTTGTACGTGCTTGCTCTTCAAAGTATAATCTTCTGTTAGTATATCTTTCTTGCATGTTTTATTAATTATTTGGTTATTTAGAGCTCGTTTAAATTTTATTTAATAAAAGTTTTATAACGGATAGTTTGACCATTTCATCAGAAGATTCCATTAGTAATTCATAATCCAAAAATATCCATTTGAGATTTTGAGGGTTTTATAATCCCAATAATTTCCAATGGACACCATCAAGCTCTTTTTTGTTGATGCTATTTACTGTAGTGGCTTTCAGGCGCATTAATTATCTAAAAAAGCCGTATTTTTATATCCATTAATGTTTGAGTTTATGGAACTGCAATTTATAGATGAGCAGATCACCTCCTTTGGCAGATTGGCTATACTGAAGAAGACCTTAGACTCTCTACAATTTGAACAATTGTTGAACAGCCTGCCTTTACCACATTATTTTCTATAATTTGCCATTGTGAATCACTAACGTCTATCGGGTACATTTTTTATGTCTAATACCACAAAGAGATCCCCCTTCATATCAATACTAGTGCGTTTTAAACAGGCTCTAAATCTTCATCATAAATACTCAAATTATAATGATGAAAAGAATATCTAAGCTAAAACACTTCAACGGGCATATACCCTTACATAAAACATAAAAACTTATGCGGCATAATCATTATTTTTACCAACTCTCATAAAAAAATATTTTATCAACAACCAATATTTTTGGTGAAGATTCTGTTTTCTTTGGAAGTGAGCATTTATCGCAGCGAAAAACATTTTTGCCTTGTAAGGGTATTTGTCGATTTAAGTGTTATTATAAAGAAAGGTGGTAATTTAAATTTGAATTATAATTGAAGGGACAAAGTCGACAAAGTCAAATAAAAATTTTTGAGGAGCTTTTTCATTCCTATTATGAAAGGCTTGTCAGGTATGCTTTTACCATTATAAAAGATGAAACGAATGCCGCCGATATTGCTCAATCTGTTTTTGTAAAAGTGTGGGATAAAAGAGAGGACTTGAATATTTCCGATGCTTTTGAAAATTACTTGTATCGGGCGACTTACAATTTATGCTTGAATGAGATTCGAAATACAAAGAGCAAATCACGGCACAAAGAGCAAACTGCTAAACACCCACGAAGTACTGATAACGCCAATCATAAGGTAACTGAGCGAGAACTTGCAGATCGAATTGACAAAATTATGAAGGAGTTGCCTCCTCAGTGCAAACTGATTTTTCAAAAAAGTAGAATGGAAGGAAAGAAATATGCAGAGATCGCAGCAGAATTAGATATTTCCGTCAAGACGGTCGAAACGCAGATAGGACGTGCTTTAACCAGGTTCCGAAAGGGGCTAAAAGATTATTTAATTATTTTAATTATTATAATAATGCTGTTCAACAATATTTAAAATTTTTGTTCTGCATAAGAGAATAAAAGTTTTACGGCAAAACAATGAGTAAATTAGGAATAAATATTGACTTAATCGGAAAATATCTTGCAGGCGAAGCAAGTCCGGAAGAAGCTATGGCTATTGATCATTGGCGAATCGGAAGTGCTGATGCTTTAAAGACGTTTGATGAAATCGCTGCCGTTTGGTACAAGATTAATAATGAACCAGTTTATTCTTCGATTGAATCATCAATTGCATGGGAAGAATTCGGGCAAAAAATTATTATCTTAAAAAAAACAACGAAAACGAGAAAATTGTTTTACAGATTTTCTATTGCCGCTTCCATTTTTTTAATTGCCGCGATGACCGTAACGACTTTGTTCATCAATCATAAAAAACACCGCAATATAATTTCCGATAATGGAGAAAATATCGTTGTCACCAAAGATTCTTCTTTATTGAGGCTTCCAGATAATTCAACTGTAACATTAAAGCGAGGAAGTTCATTTAAATATAAAAAATCTACCTTCAGTTCAAAGCGGGATGTGATCCTTCAAGGGGATGCAGCCTTTAATGTAACGCATATTAAGGGCGTTCCATTTACAGTTACCACAAATGAAGTAGGTATAAAAGTAGTAGGAACGATTTTTAATGTTAGTAACTATGATGGCAAAGTTGCTGTATTGGTAAAAAGAGGAGTTGTATTAGTTTATCATCAAAAAGATACGTTGGTTGTAAAGGTAGGAAGTTCGGTTTTGTTTGACAAACAAACTGACAAATTGGTGTTTTTAAAACATAACACTTCGACAAATAGGGCAACATTGATTTTTAATGATGCTCCTATGAGCGAAGTGAAAAAGGAATTGGAGACTGCCTATCAAATAAATATTGTTTTTAATAATAGTTTACTGAACCAATGTCGCCTATCCACACGGTTTCACAACGAATCTTTAAAAAATGTACTTGATATAATTGCAGCATCTTTGGATATTCAATACAAGCAGGAAAATAACACAATATATTTTTACGGACATGCGTGTAACTAATTTTACGATTTCTTTATTTCTTTTTTGTTTATTGCCCTTTTTAAGTTTCTCGCAACAGAAAGATTTTCATTCCTTAATAAAAATATCTACAGACCAAATTCGTCTGGACTCATTGTCCGATAAGGTTTTTAGACAAACACATTATATATTTTCATTCGATTCAAAAAAGATAAGTCCGAATACAAAAGTTTCTGTTTCAAAAAAGGAAACGACTTTAAACGATTTGTTGTATTCCATATCGCAACAATTAAATATTCACTATGCAACAAAAGATCATTATATCATTTTGCGTCACATTGCTAATAATATAAAAAAGAAAAATACCCCAAATCGATCTTTAGTTATTTTAAAAATTCCCAGCAAAAGAATAAAAATTGATTCCGCAGCAAAAAATTATTCAAAAATAAATTCTCTCAAAGACGAGGGATTAATTACCATTTTACCGGAACCGAATAAGAACGAATACATTCATCAACTAATTGCATCAATATTGTTTGATTCACTTGAGATGCACAAAAAAATATTCCCGTCAATGATTCTTTCAAACCCTTTAAATGAAAAAGAAGATGCTTTTTCTATAAGGAGATCTAAGATTATAGCGAGAAAAGAAGCATTTTCGCATATAAATTATAATACAACAAATATTTTATCTCCGTATATATCCATCGGCATTTCAGGAGGCGAGACAATGTATCTGAACGCCAATATTAATGCTGGCTTTCGTTTGTTATTCGGAACAATTGATTGGTCAACTAATTTTAAAAAATCGACGTTTTTGTATGGAATTGGTACTTCGTTTCCATTATGGAAAAATTGGTTTATACAGTTATCGGCTTTAAGTGGTGGCAGAGTTTCCAATAATTATCAATTAGATTTATATCGCAATTCTGATTCTACCAAAAGCAGGTTGCTTGCCAAAGCATTTCTTTCACGAATAAATTTGACAATGAAGAAAAAAATTAATTCTAATATTCAATTAGAATTCGGTCCGGTAGTAAATTTTATGAATACTAAATATTACTTTAACGATTCCCTTAGAGCCATCAAGCCATTGTTCCCAAACAATCAAAATCCGGATGAAACTTATTACGGAATTAAATCTCCTTATACTCTGACAAATAATTTCAACTCCAATTCGCTTGTTAATAAAAAAATGTGGATCGGATTTAAAATAGGATTGGTATATACTTTTAAGTAATGTCCAAAAACTTTGAAACTATAGCCGTATAAGACCTAACATCGCATTTATCAGTCTGCCTTGCTTTATACTTGATTAAAAGATCGAAAATGGGCCGTTTTAGAAGATCTTTTTTATTTTTTTGCATTAATTTTAATTTACGTTTCATGCAAATTTAAAAATTTCGTACCTTCGGTAAATAAAAGAAGTTATTTCATATGCCCAATAAAGTTAAGTTGATAAACCGCCTACGCAAAGGCCGGGTGTATCGTCGCTCGGATATAGAGCAATGGTCCTCGTCAATAGACAGAGAACTTAATAGCCTTGTCAAAGGTGGTGTTTTGCAAAAACTGTCACGCGGGCTATATTATTATCCTAAAGAAACAGTATTCGGCAAAGCTCCTCCGGAAGAAAACGTACTAGTACGCGAGTTCCTGAAAGATGACCGTTTTCTACTTACATCTCCCAATGTATATAACAGTCTTGGTGTGGGCACCACACAGCTTTATAATCAAAGAGTGGTGTACAATCATAAAAGACATGGTGAGTTTAAATTGGGCAACAGAAAATTCTCCTTCAGGATAAAGCCGCACTTTCCCAACAAACTAAATGAAGAATTTTTATTGGTGGATTTGGTGAATAATTTAAATAAACTTGCAGAAGATCAAGAGAAAGTTCTCGGCAAGGTAGGCGACAGATTGCGTACTATGGATAAAAAAAAGGTACACTATTATATTGCTCGTTACGGCAATCAGAGAACAAAAAAAACACTCGAAACCTTAACGCGATAATTTTTTAAATGGCTGCTACTTATCTTCATGAACATAAAGATTTTTTAGACCTGTTAAATATCCTACACGATAACACAAGCATAAACTCGTACTTGATAGAAAAAGATTACTGGATAATGCATGTGCTTTATGGACTAAAGAAACAGGGCTTTGAATTTGAGCTGAAGGGTGGCACTTCTCTTTCCAAAGGTTATAAAATTATTTCCCGTTTCAGTTATCCAAAGTAAATTATTATCCAAAGCTAGCTATAAAAATTCAGATAATTTAACGGTAAATCCTATCTACTTGTGATAATCTTCTTTTGATAATATTATGATTAACTTGTTTACAGAGCGAGGTTTCGTTCGGTAAAACAAGGAGAAATGGAAACAGAAAGCGAAAACATCAAAATTCTCATCAAAGAGTGTCTAAGCTTTTTGAGAGAAGAAGGCTACTCAGAAGCCTGCATTGCAGTGCATCAGTGCAAATGGGAGCAAGGTATTCAGCAATATATGGATGATAATTCCATAATAGATTATGACGAAAATATAGGAAACCATTATCTCGCTATTGCCATAAAAAATAAAGCCCCTTCTACAAAATAATGTTATAGACCCTTGTATTACAGAATCTTTAATAGCGAAATGGAGCAAATCCCGTGTAAATGATAGTCGTAGAACTTTATATGATAAATATTCTGTCCTATCCCAGTTTTGTAAATACATGTGTCACATTGGTTATATATGTTATGTGCCCCGGCTTCCAAGAAGATCATTTGAAAATTATGTACCCCATATCTTCACCCAGAAACAGATACAGCAGTTTTTTTCGAGTATGCGATACATTGGTTAATAACTCCAGGAATATGGATTGTATTTTATTCGCACTACCAGCATTATATCGCCTCCTTTACAGTACAGGTATACGGATTGGCGAAGCCATATCGATAAGAAATGAAGATATCAATTTTGAGCATCATCATATCATTATTCGAAAGACTAAGAATCAACAACAAAGGTTGGTTTCCCTTAACCCATCAACGCCAAGGCTGAGGAAGGATCATGGGAGAAAGATGCCAAACTAAAGATCTGGCTGAAAGGTTTGGCAAAATAAAATCAAGAAATTGTTATCCAAAGCTATTTTACAAAGTAAAGCATATAAGAAATTGATTAGTAGCACTTAGTTTTTTGAACTTTGGATAACAATTTACTTTGGATAAGAAAATTTATCAAAACTTGTGATAAATAATATTATCCAAACTTTTTCCGGAAAAACATGGGTCATTAATCTGTTAAGCAGGAAGTTTGGATAAAGCAAATTATTATCAATTTCCAACACCCCATCATAGAGGTAAGCGCTGAGTTTATCCCACCGGTTAATGCTGTAAAAAAAGGCCTTGCTGATGGAGCTTTTGGAAAGTATGTTGCCACTCTTTACTTCTGTAGCCATCCACTTTGCAAAAGCATTGAGCCTGGGGAGGGATTTATCTAAACGAGTTTTTTTCTTTGCGTGGCATCCATCGCTTTTTCCCTTGCTTGCCGCTCTACACTATAAAGAGCTTGAATAAATAATAGTGCTATCTCTGCCCGCGCTTTATCATTGGACAAGGCTTTCTCAAATTCACGTCTCGCATGAGCAGTTGAGATGTATGATATCTTCACTTTTACCAACAGAATCATAGACCGTATAGCCATCCATTTGCAGATAATCTTTTGATATATCTGCAATCTTCCCTATTTTTTTTGCGAAATCAGTTTCCAATTTTTCATCCATGCTGTTTTCGCCCCGTCTGTATAAATAGTCAAAATTTCTGCATTGAGATATTTGATTAAAATTCCTCCGGCAGATTCTCCACCCTACCCCACATGTCATGTTCCGGCACATATGGCAATTGCTGCCAGAAACTTTTAGTGGTAGGATTTAAACGAAAACTTCCAAGATACAATGCCAGCTTTAATATTTCCTGACGGCTTTGATAAATGTGCGATTGAGGGACTTTTTATTTTCTTTAAGTTGTTTATTGCTTTCAATCAAAACGAAGCGTTTATCGGTATTGATATAATATTTTCCGCTCCGTCCAGATAAGTTATTTTTAAATTGCGTAATTGGTCTTTTAATGCAAGAGATATTTCTTCCGCTACCAGAATGATCGGCAGATAATTTATCGAGAGCTATTTTATCTCTTTTAAGGCAGACCTTCTTACTATCTTTTTCACATACACATACAGAACGAATTTATTCCGATTTGGAAATTTGAGATTTAATTTTCCGTCTATTTCAGAATTTCCTTTTAGGTCTGTATGTATCTATTTTCCCCAATCCTGACGTTGTTCCAAGATTTTCGAATGCTTGCTCGACCAAGTGATTTTTGGTTATAAAAATATTTTCGTTCATTTTTTAACTATGTTCATATTTAATGAACAATAAAAATTAGTGAACAAAATGAAAGGGGCGGGAATTTATTTTATTATCCACAACACTGATCCCACAGATGAGCCAACTAAAGATTTCTGGATGTGGTTTGCCTGAAACGAAAACTTCAAAGAAAATGAATTATTGTATGCGCCAAAGAATTGGCATCATTTTTCATCCAGTAATATCGTATCCGCCCACATTAGGGACTAGACTTAAACAAATAATAATAAGGATTAAAAAGAAACAGTTCTGACAAAGTTTGATGACCCGAGAAAAATAATTTCTATATTCCCTGCATAAATTCAAGTTTTCACTTTTTCAATATTATTTATGGATTTACATTCTGGATTACCATTTTGGATCGTCAAAAACGAATTAAATGATTATTACAATCCCTTGTTAAAGGATATTGAAGTTGATGTCGCTATTATTGGGTCAGGGATTACGGGAACTTTAGTCGCCCATGAATTGTGTAAGGCAGGAATTGAATGTGCGATATTTGATAAACGTACATTATCCACCGGCAGTACTGCCGCTAGTACAGCACAATTACAATATGAAATTGATGTCCCGCTAGTAAAGTTAATTTCAAAAATTGGCGAAACTGCGGCGGTAAACGCTTATCAATGCTGTTTACAATCCATTACCGACATTGAAAACGTATTAAAAAACTCGAAATCAGAAGTAGATTTTGAAAGAGTGAGTAGTTTATATTTAGCCAGTTCAAGAAAAGATTTAAAATTATTAGAAAAAGAATATGAGTGTAGAGTAAAAAACGGCATTCCTGTTTCTTTTTTAAATAAGTCGCAACTTAAAACCTTTCATAACATAGAAAGTTATGGGGCGCTCAAAAATTTGGAAGCGGCACAAATGGATTCCTATAGAGCCGCAAAAAACATTATGCAATTCCTACAGGAAAACAATGCCCTTCAAATATTTTCACACACGACCATTACTCATTGGGAAAAAATTAAAATCGGATATGAGTTAAAGACTGAAAAGGATTTTAAGATAAAATGTAAATACGTAATAATTGCTGCAGGTTTTGAAGCAGGAAAATTCTTACCTAAAAAACTTGTACATCTAAATTCAACTTATGTAATTATATCCCAACCTGTACATAAACAGGATTTGTGGCCGGAACGGAGCCTGATATGGGAAACCCAGGAGCCTTATATTTATCTTAGAACTACCTCCGATAATCGCATGATGATTGGTGGCGGAGATATACCTTATAAAGATCCGGTAAAAAGAGATCAGCTTTTAAGAGAAAAAATTAATTATTTGGAAAAAAGGTTTAAAAGCCTTTTTCCCCATATTGCTTTTGAGGTAGATATGGCATGGTGTGGGACATTTAGTGCAACCCAGGACGGACTCCCTTTTATTGGCAATTATCAAAATAAGGATAAAATGTTGTTTGCATTAGGCTATGGTGGCAATGGGATAACATTCAGCATGATTGCTGCACAAATCCTGACAAATAAAATCTTAGGAAAATACGATTCGCGTGAAGAATTATTTGGTTTTAATAGAAAAAAAAAGTGATTCTATCAAGCTCTTCTGGCTTTTTATCCTTGCCTGTTCTGGCATCTGTTTTGCTTCTGCAATTTTGTGGACCCCACACATCAACGCAGGGTGGAGAGGCTTGTAACTAAAAATAAAATCACCTATGGGAAATAAACCTCAAGAATCTAATTGGAAAGAATTGGTGAAGCAATTAAATACCATTCTGGAAAAGCCCGATGATGATTTGCAAACAGAAAAACTAACAAAGGCTCTTCGTAATGAATCCCCTACAGATATTGCGCTTGGGTTGGAGGAGCTCAAAACCGAACAGGTAGCAACTGTATTTGATGTGCTTGAAAAGAAAGTAGCAAAGGAGGTATTAGCAAAATTAGAACCCGAATGCCAAAAGGATCTCTTGGCCAAACTCGATTCCGACAAATGGCATGATTTAATAGAAACACTACAACCCAGAGATAAGGCATCTGTTTTAGCCGAAGTACCTAAACAGAAGTTAAACAACTTCCTTCGGGTCGAGAGACCAAATACGGCAACAGTAAAGGACGTAGAGCAACGACTCAATTACCCTAAGGGCACTGCAGGTAGACTGATGACTACCGAGTATGTAAGGTTAAATAAAGAATGGAGTGTTCAACAGGCTCTTGAGGCTGTACGGCAAACAGATCCCAAAGTGGATATTCCCGAAGATTTATATGTGGTCGAAAAAGAAACAACCGATAAAATTGTAAAAAGTCGTTTATTAGGCGTCATTTCAATTAGGGAGTTGCTCATGTGTGACCCCAAGAAATTAGTGAACGAAGTAATGTCTACCGAGGTGGTTTCCATTGCTGCAAGTGTTAATGAAACGGATGCTGCAACCTTATTTTCCAAATATAAATACATGGCAATGCCCGTGACAGATGACGATGATAACCTTGTGGGAGTAATTCCCGCAGATGATCTCATTCCCTTTATAATCGGGAGATTGCGGCGCTTGTATACCCAAGCTGTAGGTACAGATACCGAAACTATGGAAAAACTCTCGCCTCTTCAAGCAGCCCGATTGCGTGTGCCGTGGCTGGTTGCAACGATGGTTGTCGAGCTCGGTGCAGGGCTGATAATTTCTCATTTTGACGCTGTACTTCAGAAAATAATCCTACTTGCCTCTTTTATGCCTGTCATTTCAGCGGTATCAGGAAATGTAGGGTTACAAGCTGCCGCTATTACCGTACGTGCGCTTGACACAAAATCAGGAGGTCGTAAAAACGTGTGGGGAGCTTTAAAAAAGGAAGGTGCCACTTCTTTTCTAATGGCACTTACCTGCGGATTGATTTTGGGAACAGTGGGGGCTATTTGGTCCAAACATCTTCCTTTTGGTTTAGTAATAGGAATAGCCATGATGTGTTCAATGTTGACCGCCGGATTTATGGGCACCGTTATTCCAATGCTTTCAAAACAGCTTGGATTTGACCCTGCAACGACTGCTGGCCCTTTTGAGACTGCTTTTCAAGATATAGTGGGATTTGCAGTATTCTTAGGTCTTGCGACAGTATTGCAGCATTGGATGACCTAATCATCCAATAAGGATATCTAATTAACAGCGAAATTGAATTTAATTATTGGATGATTGGTAAACTCGACTGCAGGATTTTCACTTTTTTAGTCTGCCGAATATTCCTGGTGTTTAGGTAATACTTACAGATTGAAATTTCATTTTTTTAATTGCAGAATATGTCTTTTTATTATTTATTTGAACAAGTTGGCAAATTGGATATCCTGCAAATGGTTGTTAGAGCTTTTGTCATATTTTTCTTAGCCTTATTTCTGATCAGAATAACAGGAATGAGAACCTTTGGCAAGAAGTCGGCCTTTGATATCGTCGTTGGAATTATTTTAGGCGGGGTCCTCAGCCGCGCGGTTACTGGCTCTTCTCCCTTCTTCCCTACCGTAATCGCTAGCGTGGTAATAGTTCTACTTCATCGTATTGTTGCAATTTTATCAATGTACTCAAAAAAGATGGAAAAATTAGTAAAGGGTCAGGCGAGAGAATTATATAAAAACAAAACCATCAATTGGAAGAATATGAAACGCAGCAATATCAGTCTGGAAGATCTCATGGAAAGTGTAAGAGACAAGGCGCTTGTAAATGATTTAAATGAAATTGAAGAAGCACGAATTGAACAAACAGGAGAAATTACCGCCGTCAAAAAATAAATGTATGGCTTCCAAATGCCTGCCTCTTGGGCGATGCATGTTTATAAACGTTTTGAATTTGAGGAAATTTTTACCCACTTTGTCCAATTAAATAAAAATCTTTTTTAAAAGTTGGGCCTGCTTTCTAAGCTCTTATTAAGTGCACAGTATATATTGACATCCATAAAATGCTTTGTCTGTTATTTTTAGGAATGGCCTTTGTTTATATAAATACCAACTTGTTTTATATTCTCATTTTTTAACCTAAATATCATGGAAAACACAAATACCAACTTTCTTAGTGACTCGATAATTGAAAAAGAAGATTCGAATTTTTGCAAATTATTCCTGGATGGAATAATGGATATTTATTGGGTTGAAAAAGAATTAATTGATATGCTACCCTATATGAAAGAAGGAGCTACTTCAAGAAAACTGAAAGAAATTATAAGTGCCCATCTCCAGGAAACCGTAGGGCATGCCTCTCGTCTGGAAGATATTTTTGCATTAATGAATATTGAATCGAACACCAAAAAGTGTAAAGCTATGGCCGCTTTAATTAAAGAAGTCAAAGGATTATTATCAGACACCGGCGAAGATTCAATGGTTCGCGATAGCGCAATAATTTTTGCCGCCCAAAAGATTGAACATTATGAAATCTCCACCTATGGAACATTGTATAGATGGGCCCAATTAATGGGGAGACTTGATATTGCTGATCTCCTTCATAAAAATCTCGATGAAGAAAAAGCGGCTGATGACGCACTTGCTAATACAGTTGAATCAATCATACGTAATCAAGGCACCAAAGAATAAAATGAATGTCATTTTAATTTCCCTTCCTATGGCGCCATCCTTGAAAATATGAAGAACCGAATATCTCCTTTCCTAATTATTATCCACCCTTAAAAAATATAAACCATGTTTCATCATGTTAAAGAATTGCAGTTCAATGCTAGAGTATCAAAAGCAGATCCCTATTTTGCTAATTTGTTGTTAGAACAATTTGGTGGGGAGAATGGAGAATTAGCCGCTGCTATGCAATATTTCACTCAAGCTTTCGGCGCAAAAGTACCTCACCCCGACAAATACGATATGCTGATGGATATTGCCACCGAGGAGTTTAGTCACCTTGAAATTGTGGGAGCTACGATCCAAATGTTACTTAAAGGAGTAAACGGTGAATTAAAGGATGCTGCCGACAATTCAGAAATAATGCAAATAATGAATGGCAAAACGGCAAAAGAAAGTATAATTCATGACGCACTAACAGCCAATCCTCAATTTGCTGTTATTACTGGCGGTGGTGTTACTCCGAGAAATAGCCAAGGAATTCCCTGGTGTGCTTCATATGTCAATTCCAACGGTGATTTGACGGTCGATTTAAGATCCAATCTCGCCTCCGAGTCGAGAGCCAAATTAGTTTATGAGCATTTAATGAAATTCACACAAGATCCTTATGTACTGGAAACCTTATCGTTTCTAATGACAAGAGAAGTTGCGCATTATAAAATGTTTGAAGCCGCCCTTGATTCCATTCAACCAAATTTCCCGCCCGGTATACTAGCTGCAGATCCCCGATTTACACAACAGTATTATAATTTATCTAAACCTGAAAGTGCTCTTGGCCCCTGGAATCAGGGACAGATGCCGGGGATGAGTAAAGACTTTGAATACATAGAGGAACCGTTAGCTTATGTCAAAAAGAAAGCTACTGAAAAGCCATCTCAAGAAACAAAAAGACAATTAGCGCAAACGGAGAAACAAAATCAAAAATTTAGTAAACTTAAAAGCGATGAAGTTAAAAAAGCTGATAAAAAAGATAAAGGCCAGTGGAGTGATTATGATAAAGGATGACCTCAGATAGTCCGGCGTAATTACAACAAACCCTATAAATTTTCAATAGATAGATGCTTGAGGCGGCCCGCTTTACGAATGGGTCCTATAGTCTTATTAATGATGTTCAAGGCCTGCATTCCGGCCGCCTCTTAGCCGGCTTCCTATATTCATAGGTATTTATTCACTGCCGGACGCATTTTAAATATGCTTCAATAGCCTATGGCACAAACGAGATAACCATGTGAACAAAAGGTGTGTTCTTCTCAAAATTTTTAAATAAGTAACCTATGGACTCGATACCAAATAGGATAAGAAGACGCTAGTTTAACTTACAAAATGTAGGGGTAATTAAGGAAGTCCATTTATCTCTTTAGCAAAGGGCATCCGTTTTAACAGCCACCTTCTCACTCAAGTCTACTGATCTCAACTTGGATACAAAAATTAACCATTTCTTTCCCACAGGTCTTCTTTATATTTTCCCCATTTCTTTTAATTTGTTATAAAGTGTTTTACGGTCAATTTTCAAGATTTCAGCAGCCCTCGACTTATTATATTTCACGC
>NZ_JBNQGD010000213.1:0-9668 GCF_050436765.1 Arachidicoccus sp.
CATTGATTAAAGTTGCCTTATTCTGTGTATGTAGTTTGGCTATTTCTATAAATGTTTTGGCGCAATCTAAAAAGAAAAGCAGGTCGGGGAGTGCTTACGATAATTCATCTAGCACGTATGACGTAGCTCCCAAAAAACAAAGTCATGTTCCGGCCGCAGATACAACTGAGCTACCGAACAACAGTGGTTATAATACCAGTGCCAGTGGTGATACAAGTGGTCTGATGAAAAATTTACCGATTGAAGTGATAAAAGACTCAACAGACGGAGGACTACTGGAAGGGCAAAAAAAATCATTAAGAAAAGATAATGTTTTTGTAGATAACCTTGTAGACAGTACTGCGACACCATTGCCTTATTCGCCACTCTATGCCTCAGACGCCCTATACCGGGTACGCGTTTGGCGTACTATAGACACGCGGGATAAAGCCAACTTGCCTTATTTTTATAATACGGCCATAGATGGTGAAGGCAATACGCATCTGATAGACATTATTATCAATGCTATGAAAAAAGATAGCGTTCAGGCTTTTAGTGCTATTGATGATAGATTTACAACACCTATCACGTTCCAACAAGCACTTGCGACCTTCGGTAGCGGAACGGATACCTCGGCTTCCTATGATTTGAACGGTAATATTGTAGGATATCAAGTTAGGCAAAAGGCTATTGCTATGGATTCTATTTATAAATATCGTATCAAAGAAGAATGGGTATTTAACAGGAGAGATGGAAAGACTTATGTAAGAATACTAGGTATCGCACCATTGATTACTTACACCTTGTCCAATGGTGAAATGATGGGCAATAGCGAACATCCTGCCTTCTGGATCTATTACCCCGATTTACGCACTAATCTGGTAAGATCAATTATTGCTAATCCTATGGATGGTGGAGGAACTATTACTTGGGAACAAATATTTGAAAATCGATTGTTTGATAGCCAAATAATTAAATCGTCGCTGGACGCTGAACATGGTTTTACAAAAACTCCTCTTGATGCTGAGCAAGCAAAAACTATTCAAACAGAATTGGAAAACTTAGGAGATAAAATAGGCGTCCCATCAACATCTACCAATAATTAAATTAATGTCAATTTAAAATGAAAAACACAAAAAGACAGATAGGAGCATTCATTGTTTTTATATTTTTAGGGAGTTCCTTATTGGCGCAAAAGGAAAGTTTTAATCAAAGAAGTCAGATAGGTATTGCTATTGGTGGAATGAATTATGGTGGTTTTATGACCAAAAGCCCTCTGACGACAAAACAAGCTAAATTCAGCGCGGAGATAATGTATCGTTATGATGTAAGTAATCATTTTAGTGTGAGAGGTACTTTTATGGTAGGGGCATTAGGTAAGGATAATGGAAATGTAGACACCTTAATAAATGGGGCACACCGCTATGGAAGTTTTCATACCGGTATCGTAGAAGGGGATATATTACCTGAATATAATTTCCTTGATTTAAATAAGCATAGATGGACTCCGTATGTATACGGTGGACCTGGCTATTATGTATTGGTAACTTACAAGAAGGACGGTAAGACTTACAATAAACCCGACTTCGAAGGTTTTAATCTTCGGGCCGGCGCGGGTATAAAGTATCAAATAAATACATCTTTTCAATTATTTGCAGAAGCGGATACGCGGGAGTTTTCAAAAAGTATTGATTTCTATAATAGCCAAAACAGCCGAAGCCGCTATTATTCTTTAATGATTGGAGTGACCTACCGCTTGGAGCCGAGGCGTTTAAAAGAACTTTGGTAATCTGATCATCTACCTTGAAGAGAATAGCTAAGCTCATGCTCTTGAGATTTGGCCAACGGCATAAATAAACAGGGTATTAAAGAAAAGTAGTAACTTTAATAAACCTTATTATTATGCACTGGAGGAAATTCAACGGAGATAAGATACCATTGCCCATCAAAGATGTGGTAGAACAAACCATTCAAGCAGAAGTCGCGAAAGGTATTAAACTAAAAGTTTGCATAGGCACAGATAGTCAAGTAAAGGGCGCTGATGTGGAATTTGCCACCGTAATAGTTTTTTTACGTGAACACAGTGGCGGGTTTATGTATATATATAACGAAACACTCAGCAGAGCTTTTCATATTAAAGAAAGAATGTTATTGGAAGTTGCTAAAAGTATTGAGGTCGCATATGAATTATGCGACCTTTTTATTAAATACAATATCGAAATGGAAGTACACGCTGATATCAATACCAATCCACAATTTAAAAGCAATGACGCGCTGAAAGAAGCGATGGGGTATATTCTCGGAATGGGTTTTGCTTTCAAGGCTAAGCCGGAAGCATTTGCCAGTAGCAGCTGTGCCGACAAAATGGTCAATTAATTCTAGTGGTCAAATTATTTTGTATCTATTATGGCTACCCTTCCGATTAGGTGTTGAGGTGGGTACTTCAAATGTCATTTAACCAACCTCCCTCGAAGTTGGCTGTTTTTAATCCTTGGATGACGTAGGGACATTTTTTTAAAGTGTTCCAAATCAATTTTGATTTAAAATTTTCAATCATTAATATTACCGGACCCTGATTTAGCGCATATTGCCAAGGAGAGATCCATCCATTTGGATTGGCTCCTATTTCCGGGAAGGTAGGATTGAAGCTGGCGTCGAAGCCGTATTTGCTATGTTTTTTTAACTCTAGCTCTTCAATGGCATGCTTGATCACAGTTAAAACTATATCGGGTGCAAATGGAAGTGACGTAACTGCGGCCCAGGGTGAGATCGTCCCGTCGTCTGGTCCATAAGGAATGCCCCGAGCGACATAATCATAAAATACTCTTTCAATACCATTTACTTTTACAGCGCGGTAGCCGGGGCCATTGCTGGCTGTGAAACCCCAGGCTTTTTCTCCATATTGAAAAAAATGGGAAGGATTATCTATCGCATACAATTGTTGTACGCGCGTAGCCCTGGCACTATTCTCAAAATAATCAATACCACTTTGTCTATTTATTTCATCTGTGATGCCATTAAAATCTAACCATACTTGAGACATTTGATGAATGAATAATGGCCCCGCATAAAAATATTCGATACCATACAGTTTTTTCCACTCAAAAGTCTTTATCCATTTTTTGTAGCCCTTGTTGCTGATAGGAAAGGTAGTCGACCCCATTGCGAATATATAAAGCAAATGTGCTTCTGAATACTTGCTATCCCAACTATAAGGAAGAAAACCCGTTTCTGGTTTCCAGCCGTGACAAAGGAAATCACTACCATTGAGCGCCCATTGCCAATCGATGCGACGATAGATATTGTCTGCTAGCTCACGTATCGCTGTTTCTTCTCTATTTTTTCCCAGGAAATAATTCCCTACTGTTAATACACCTGCTAAAAGAATAGCCGTATCGATGGTTGATAACTCACAACTCCATGCACGTTTTCCTGTTTTCATGTCAATGAAATGGTAATAAAAACCTTTATAGCCTATCGCATCTTTGCCGGTACCTTGTGGACTATTGTACAAGAAATTTAACAAGGTCAATGTTTTTTCTGCGGCTTCTTTGCGTGAGAAATATTTGTTTTTATCAGCTACGATGTAGGCACTTAAACACATCCCCAAACCCGCTACGCTACAAGGAGATTTTGGCATAGTGCTATCTTTTACAAGCCCATTTTCTGGGTTTTGTTCTTTTAAAAAATATTCAAAAGTTTCTCTCTGTAAATTATCCAGCAGGGCAAAATCCTTGCTGGTAAACTTTTGGATAGGATCGTTGTTTTTATTATTTTCTTTCATTTTCTAATTCTATGGTAATGCACGCTACACTTTGTGGCGGTAACGAAATAGTACAATGGGCTTCTTGCTTTTCAATATTCAATGGAATATTTTCTTTCTTTAATGTTGAAGCAAGTATTAACGCGCTAATTTCCAGATCATTGAGATAATCTTTGGAATCATTTTGCTCCCAAACTTTTCTTGGATTGCTGTGGTTATCGTCAATTCTTTCGATGTACGCGCTAGAAATTTTCGAAATATTTTTTAATGCTAAATAAATCTTTTCTGTTTTTATCTTATGCTTCGGTAAAGCCCAGTTAGTAGCGATAATATTAATTTTCTTTTCTTTTCTAATCACCCAAACATCTACACTGTCATGCTTCCCCGACACTTTTAAGAACTCTTCCCCTAATTGATGCAGCAGTTCAAAAGCACGATAAGACGGTTTAGGAATGCCGTAGATATTCATTAAACCAAAGCCCCCATGAAAAGGAGTGGAACAAAGAAAATTCTCGCTGAAAATATCTGTAAATGTCCAATAGCTGTATCCCTCAACAATACCTCTCGCCTCCATAATTGTCTTTGTGATAAAGGCGGCAGCATAAGGTCTGTCATGCAGTTCATCAAATGGATTTGATGAACTGCACCATTCGGTGTAATAAACAGGAAGGCCCTTTGCCTGTTTCTTTACTTTACGCGCTTCTTTACGCAATACACTTCTTTTACTTTGTGACAATTGTGTAATAGTGTCGTCACCTGGCTTGCCAAATGCATCGGTAGGGTAATGATGTGTAGAAATAAAATCTACAGGAACTTTCTTTGCTGTGCAGAAATCTACAAATGCCGAAATCCATTGGTTGTCGGCGGTTGCAGGGCCGCCGACACGAAAATTTTTGTTGACTGACTTTATCGTAATTGCCGTGGCTTGATACAGTTTAAAATACGCTTGTTGTGTTCCCCTCCAAAATGCCTGCAGATTGGGCTCGTTCCATACTTCAAAAAACCATTGGCTAATCTGCTCAGTCCCGTATCTGTCTTTTAAATGGGTAATAAATACTTTAATCACATTTTTCCATTCTGAATAATTTTTTGGTGGATTGATATTGCCGTGATAGCTAAAAACGGTGTCGTTCCCTGAAGAGATGGCGGTAGGCATAAAGGATAATTCTATAAATGGTTTTATGCCAATGGACAATAGAAAATCACAAATTTGATCGGTATTGAAGAAAGAAAAAACGCGCTGGGCATTTGGATCTTGCGGATTATTGGACACATAAGTAAACATGTCGTCCGATAAGATTCCGTGAAATCGGACATGCTTAAAGCCAAGCTCTTTTTGACACTGTTGCAATTGTTTTTGCCA
Organism: Arachidicoccus sp.; assembly: GCF_050436765.1. Classification (NCBI taxonomy): domain Bacteria; kingdom Pseudomonadati; phylum Bacteroidota; class Chitinophagia; order Chitinophagales; family Chitinophagaceae; genus Arachidicoccus; species Arachidicoccus sp. Next base: position 5,106 of record NZ_JBNQGD010000213.1, read on the forward strand.
ATCGGCTCTTAGTGCCATAGGTGCATGGGCACTACCCACAATCTCCTCCCAGAAGTGGGGAAATCTTTCCCCTTCTTTTTTTAAATCGCAACTAAATATTGCTTCCTTATTCTTTGTCATTTAAGTTGCTTTAGTGAAGACTATTAACCGTTATGGTTCTATATCCTGTGTGTCATAAGGTTTTTGATGCTCTAGTTTCTGAGATGATCGGTCTTTTTTGCGCATCCATTTAATTATAAAATACACGAGTACCACAATACCAATAATGATGACAGGTATAGTCATTAGCATAATGCCGATAAATAAAATAACAGAGAGCATAATTGAAAGATTTTTAGATTAACAATTAAATAGCTCTTGCCTGCAGATTGCGTAGAAATGTAGTAGTCAGGGACAAAAATGATTATCCAATAAGAATTGCATTTTGCAAGAGCATATTATGGATAGTACAAATGTTATTCCAGAAATAAATAAGTATAAAGACTTGGATCTCATTCTAATAATGGAATAGATGCACCTATTCAAAAGATAGAATCTAAAAAAGATCAAACATTCAATGTTGTGGGGCATTATTATATTAATACTTTTGGCCTATCCACACAGCGCCGCCAATGCTTGGCCATTGTGCACCGGTGTTGGCCATCACCGTATTTTCTTCGCGCCAACGAAGAATTCCCAGAAATGCCATAATCAGAGCTTCTTTGTATTGAACAATTTTATCGTCTGGGATAATCACTTCTATTTGATGCGCAGATAAAAGGTCTTTTAACCGATCTATTAAAAAAACATTATAGGCTCCGCCACCGGTTACAAAAAGTTGTCGTTGATTATTATCAGAGGGACTTTTTAATGCATCAACTATTTGGATAGCTATATGTTCGCTATAGGTATGTAAGAGATCTTCCGGATTTAAATGAAAAGAGTCTACAAGAGCTAATATCTCTTCTTTGAAATATTGATTGGATAGTGATTTTGGTGCACGCTGCTTATAGTAAGCCAAATTATTTAGCTCAGATAACAATTCAGTATTGACGTTGCCCAGAGCAGCGAGGTGTCCATCCTTATCGAAAGTTGATCCCAGTTGTTCAGCAAAGTAGTTAAGTGCCTGATTGGCGACACAAATATCAAATGCCTCCACATTTTCATTTTCGTGAATAGAGACATTAGCAATTCCGCCAAGATTTAAAAAACAATTATAATTATTAAAAAGGAATTTCTCACCTATTGGAACAATTGGTGCACCCTGGCCGCCTAATGCCACATCTAAAGAACGTAGATTACTGATAACATTTGTAGAAGTGAGGGCTGCAATTTGAGCCGCATTCCCAATTTGTGTAGTTAAAAATTTTTCAGGATCATGGAATATGGTATGTCCGTGAGAAGCGATCATTTGTATTTGATGATCGAGTTGATTTTTCTCAATAAACAGATTTATTTGTTTTGCTATAAAACGCCCAAAATCGTTATCCAATTGCACGAAATCCAGGGCATTTAATTGACTTGCTTGTGAAAGTCTTTCTCTCCAGACATCAGTAAACTCAATTGTTTCTGCGTTATTGACAGAAAAACTCCACTCCCCACGTATTTCTTCAAAAGTTACAAAGACAATATCCAGACCATCCAGTGAGGAACCGCTCATTAGGCCAATAGCACGATAAACCATAATCAAAATTTTTGCCCTGCAAATATAACGGTCATTAAATCATAAATATCATTTATCTTAGCTTTATGATAGTGAATTTAAGTGAAAAACATAGCCTCATCTGCAATTGGGTAAGTGAATTACGAAACATCTCGGTTCACAATGACCGGATGCGATTTCGTAGAAATCTGGAAAGAATTGGAGAAGTAGCGGCTTATGAAATAAGTAAGTTATTACCATGGAAAGAGGTAGAAATTCAAACGCCATTGGGAACTCATAAAAGCATGGTATTGGAAGAGCAACCAATTGTGGCAACTATCCTGCGTGCGGGGTTGGCAATGCACCATGGGGTGCTTAGTTATTTGGATAAAGCAGATAATGCCTTTGTTTCTGCCTTCCGGAGACATAATGCTGCTGGTGGATTTGATATAATTTTGGATTATGTAAGTAGCCCTTCTATTGAAAATAGAATATTAATTATTTCAGACCCGATGTTAGCGACAGGTACTTCATTGGCAAAAACAATTGTTGCACTTAAAAAGTTGGGAAACCCCTCTCAAATATATATTGTGGCAGCTATTGCGTCCAGGCAAGGCATAGCCTATTTGCAAAAAGTGGCTGGAGAAGATGTCCATCTGTGGTGTGCCGATATAGACGATGTTTTGAACGAAAACGGTTATATTGTTCCCGGGCTTGGTGATGCAGGAGATCTGGCATTTGGAGAAAAATTACAATCTTAATATTAAGAAAGGAAATATTTAGCACAAGTTTTGTAACTAACTGGGCTTATGCATTTACTTTTGTTTCGAAATTTTATACAAATGAATCATTCGGTTTTAAAAAAAATAGGGTTACTTTTTCTTATCATTTGCTTGATAGGCAACTATAGTGCGTCTGCTCAAAGTAAAGATGACAATCATTTTATTTATATACAGGCTAAAAACAAAAAGCCATTTTATGTTATTTTAAATAGAAAGGTATTTAGTTCTTCTTCTATCGGATACTTAATAATTCCAAAATTGCAGGATGGGAAATATGATTTAAGGATTGGGTTTCCTAAACAAGACGCGCCTGAACAAAACTACTCTTGTACAATTAGTGGCTCGGATATAGGTTTTTCCTTACAAAAGGATAACGAGGGAGATTTAGGCTTGCTGAATTTACAAAGCAAGACTTTCCTTGCATCAAAAGGAAGCACTACACTCGAAGATCAATATGCTGCCGGTAATACGCCTGAAAAGGCTGCTGTCAATAACAGGGAAAATATTGTGAAAACGAAGCCTGTAAAAGCAAGCCCGGACAATGCCGCTTTTGGACAAATGCTTTCCTGTGCGATAAATGACCCCACATTAAATAAACAAGCCGAAAACACACAGACCGAAAACACACAGACCACGACGTTGCCCAAGGAGAGTCAAAAGGCCACCGCTCCCGTTGTTGTAGCCGAGGTAAATAATCAGGCGCAGGCGAATGTAGCTATAGATGCCGCCCAAGGAAATGTTAGTGCTTCAGACTTGCAAGATGATTCGCAAACTTATGGTGTCATTAAGTCTAATGAACAAATGACGAATCAAGGGACACAAATGACTTTTGTATTATTCAATAGTCATTCTACTGATACAGTAAGTGTATTAATACCACAGAGTGTGCGCCCAGATAAGCAAGTTGGGGCATCTGAAACGGTTGCCACTCCGTCAAAAAAATCGTTTAATGACAATTCTTTAGCGCTCTTTTCCAACACTAATGGCATGGCCGTGGAAGAGCAGGATGTTCCTGTCAAAAAGAGAAAGAAGAAATTTGTAGATATTAGTTCCAATCAGTCTGCTGACAATTCAAACGCTGGTTCTGCAAAGACAGTTGACAATCCATTTTACAATCAATCGGCATCCAAAACGGATACAGCATCTGTTGAGGAGGCAAATACGCCCAATAATGTGGCTACAACTTCTAGTTGTGATAATCCTCTTTCAGATAAGGATTTTAGTAGGATGCAAAAGAAAATGGTCGCCAAGTCTAATGACGATGAAATGATTGCAATTGTAGATAAATATATCAATGGGAAGTGTATAACTACGCAGCAGGTAAAACAATTGGGCGGTTTGTTTTTATCTGACGCAGGGCGCTTTGCGTTGTTCCAAGATGCTTATGCTCATGTGTCCGACAAGGATAACTATGCTAGCCTACAAGGCCAGCTGTTGGATCAATATTTCAAAAATCGCTTTTTGAAAATGCTAAAATAAAACTACGCGAATAGACGGATGCCTCGATATTTTTTAGAATTATCCTATAAAGGAACAGCCTACAAGGGATTCCAAATGCAGCCTAATGTTCCTACAGTTCAAGGAGCAATAGAAAAAGCTTTCTTTACGTTATTAAAACAACCGATAGCCCTCACGACTTCTTCCAGGACTGATGCAGGCGTACATGCCAGACAGAATTATTTTCATTTTGATATAGCCTCAACACTCTCTGCCAATTTGTTGTACAATTTGAATGCTTTGCTACCTGACGATATATCTTTAAAGAACCTTTTTGAAGTAACTGCTGAGCAACATTCTCGTTTTCATGCCACTTCCCGCGTTTATCGATATTACATCTATCGCTATAAGGATCCGTTTTTAATGGATAGGGCCTGGTATTATCCGTTTGCACTTGATAAAGACAAATTACAGCAGGCTGCCGATATCCTAATGCGGTATAATGATTTTACTTCCTTTTCGAAGCGAAACACACAAGTACATTCTTTCCTTTGTGATTTAAAGACATCGGTTTGGTATACTGAGGGAGATTGCTTGGTCTATCAAGTAGAAGGTAATCGATTTCTCCGTGGTATGGTGCGAGCGTTAGTAGCGTCGATGCTTATAGTTGGTCGTTCGCGTATTTCGCGTGCTGTCTTTGATCGTTGGATTGTGATGACTGTC
>NZ_JBNQGD010000214.1:0-1124 GCF_050436765.1 Arachidicoccus sp.
AACAAGCGGTTGTTCTCCGCCGACTTGCATTTCAAACCAATGTGTTTCTTTTGTCACGTCTTGGTTGGTCCATTTATCAAAATAGTCGTGATAAGTAATACCAATGAGCTTTCCACGTTTAATATTTCGTAAACCGGTCTCTTCTTCCACCTCCCGTACAGCACATTGCTCTATCGTTTCGCCTTCGTCTAGCTTTCCCTTCGGCAAATCCCAAAATCCGCGGCGGTGAATCATTAACAGATAACCCGATTCGTTCCGCACCAATCCGCCGGCAGCAACTATTAGATGTTTTTGCATTACAATTATTTTAAGCATTAAATTTAGTAAATAACCCTAAAAGCCAGTAATAATATTTTACCTTTGCTCAAATTTTTTAGAAGAAAATGTCAATGTCTAACGAAAAAGCGATCGCTGAAAAACTATTACAAGCGAGTGCTGTAAAATTAAATATTCAGCAACCCTTCATCTGGACCAGTGGTTGGAAAAGTCCTATATATTGTGATAACCGCAAATTATTATCCTTTCCCTTTTTGCGCGATTTTGTAAAGAGTGAATTATGTAATGTGGTATTTGAATCTTATCCAGATGCCGAAGCAATTGCCGGAGTGGCTACTGCTGGTATTCCTTGGGGGGCGATGGTGGCGGATCAATTAAAGTTACCTTTTATGTATGTTCGGCCAAAACCAAAGACCCATGGTTTAGGCAATCAAATTGAAGGCTCTTATAAAGTAGGCCAGAAGGTCGTCATGATTGAAGATTTGATATCAACTGGGAAAAGCAGCGTAGAAGCTGTGAACGTATTAAAGTCTGAAAATCTTATAGTTATATCTGTTGTTTCAATTTTTAATTACGATTTTAGGATAGCTATTGAAGCCTTTGAAAATGTCGAGACTCCTTTCAAGTCATTGACAAATTACCCGGCTTTAATTTCTTTGGCTATTGAGAAAGGAGTGGTAAATGTAGAAGATGAAGCGTCATTATTGGAGTGGAGAAACAATCCTTCTAGGTGGAGCAATGGCAATTAATATTATTTAAATTATTAATTATAAACGACTTATGGGCTTTTTAGGTAAATTATTTAGTAGCAAAGAAAAGGAAAGCCTGGGGCAGGGACTGGAAAAAAC
>NZ_JBNQGD010000215.1:0-3212 GCF_050436765.1 Arachidicoccus sp.
AAGACGGATAGCCGCGATTTAGACTTTAGCAATCCTAGCTTAAGAAAGTGGTATGAAGCAAAGAATAAACCGCTGATTAAAGCAGGAGTTGATGCTTGGTGGGATGACGAAGGTGAATCCTATTATACCTGTTATTATTGGTGGAATACCGCACAAAGCGACTTACTGGCGTCTGCACGACCAAACCATCGCCATTTTGCGTTAAACAGATCATTCAGCCCGGGTAACCAGCGTCTTGGCTATAGCACCTGGAGTGGTGACATTCCCTCAACCTGGCGATCTTTGGCTCAGGTGCCTATGGATCTACTGAACTTTAGTCTTGCAGGAATGTATTATGGCGCTTGCGATATTGGTGGTTTTCAGGGTAATCCGACAAAAGAAATGCTAGTACGTTGGTTCCAAGCCGGCGTCTTTTTCCCCATTATGCGCGCGCATTCCGACTTTCGCATGACTCCCCGTTTCCCTTTTTTATGGGGTGCGGATGGCGAAGCTGCCATGCGTAAAGCACTTAATTTAAGGTATCAATTACTCCCCTATATTTATAGTTTAGGACAGGAAGCTTATAAGACGGGTGCTCCTATTATGCGGCCACTGGTCATGGAGTTTCCGTCAGATACAACCGTCGCTAATATGACCGATGAATGGCTGCTAGGCAAAGGCGTATTGGCTGCACCTGTGTTGCAAACGGGTGGTAAGCGCGATATTTATTTCCCCAATGACACCTGGTACAATTATTTCACAGGCAAAAAAATCATAGGCCCTAAAACAATCTCGGTCGACGCAGCGCTGGATCAAATACCGGTGTATGTTCGCGCAGGTACTATTCTACCTATTGGGCCTGTTATTCAATATTCAGAAGAGACATCTGATACTCCTCTGCAAATCCGCATCTATAGTGGGAAAGACGGAAGCTTTACAATGACCGAGGATGATGGAGTGTCCTATAATTATACCAAAGGTGACACTAGAACAACAGTCTATAAATGGAACGATAGAACTAAAACGCTATCCTGGAAAGTAAGCGGCCCTTATGTCGGCAAAAACATTTACAAAACCATTAAAATAATTCTAGGGAAGCAAGAAAAGCTTGCAACTATTGGTAGAAAAGGAGCTGTGACTTTCTAACAGCGATTTTCACCTTTCACCTATGTGGGTGCCGTACATGAACATTAAAAGCGATTTTCAATCTATCCTATAATGATGAATACTTTCTCGGGAATCAGAATGCTGTGCCATATTGCAAACTGTGCAGGACGGTTAAATGAATGTTGCAATTTATCTTTAACTCAGAATTCTTTTGAAGTTATCATCGGCAACCAGAGGTACTTGAGTGCATGTTTTGACCCGTAAAATATAAAAAGGACTAAAATTCATTGATGAAATTATTAAAAGTGATTAAACAAATTTTACGCGTGACATTGCTCCTATATGCGGCATTATTAACCGCTTGTGGGGTAAAAAAACCTATTATTTCGAATGAATATACAACATCTGTAAATCTCGAGAAAAATTTCAAGGTTCCACCGGATTCTTCAAAGCCCTGGGTATATTGGTATTGGATTAATGATAATATCTCAAAAAAAGGAGTTACAAAGGATCTCGAAGCAATGGCTAAAATTGGCATAGGTGAAGCCTTTATTGGGAATATAGGCCTACCGGGAACATCAGAAGGAAAAGTCCCTTTTCAGAGTAAAGAATGGTGGCAAATCACAAAACATGCTATTCATGAGGGTGCGAGAACCGGTGTCAATATTGGTCTATTCAATAGCCCCGGTTGGAGTCAGTCAGGAGGGCCATGGATAAAACCCAATGAAGCAATGCGTTATCTAGTGCATAAAGATTGGAAAGTAAACGGTCCTCAAAAATTCTCTCAAAGATTGGATGTTTCTTACGATAATTTTCAACAGGTTGCTATACTGGCATTCCCCGAACCTAAAGATGACGGAAAAATCCTTACAGATAAAATTGCTAAGATTCATTGCTCACAGATTCAAAACATAAGTACTATATTTAGCAATGATACATCCACTTCCGTAGATTTCCCGGCCGCAAGTAAATTAGTAACAATCGATATAACATCAGATGCTCCTTTTACTGCGCGCAGCCTTACCTTATATACATCAAAGCATCCGGCCACCATTGACTGCGAGCTACAAGGCTTTAAAAATAATGCTTGGCAGACAATCAAAAAGTTTACGATCAATCGGAGCAATCCGAATTTAAATGTGGGGCCGATGCCTTATGCGCCAACTGCTGTTTCATTCCCTGCGGTTACGACGTCAAAATTCAGGTTGTTATTTTCTAATATACAGGGGCAGGCCGGCCTTTCAAATGTTAAGCTATCTGCAGCACCCAAGTTAGAAGATTATGTAGAAAAACAATTAGGGAAAATGTATCCGACACCGCATCCTATGTGGGATGCTTATGAATGGCCATCGCAGGCTGAGCCTAACGACCAAGCAACCCTCATAACTCCTTCTTCCGTTATAAATATTACAAAATATCTGTCTAAGGATGGAACACTTATATGGAATGTTCCTAAAGGCAATTGGATTATTGAAAGTATCGGTATGACGCCCACAGGAGTTACAAACTCACCTGCTGTACCAGAAGCAACGGGCTTAGAAGTGGACAAGATGAATACGAAAGATATCACCGCTCATTTTAATGCTTTCGTGGGCAGGGTATTGGACAGTATTGCCCCACAAGACAAGAAGGCATTTAAACACGTCGTGGAAGACAGTTATGAAACCGGATCTGAAAATTGGACCGACGGTTTTGGCGATGAATTTAAAAAGAGATATGGTTATGATGCAAAAATGTGGCTTCCGGTATTATCCGGCCGAATCATTGGAAGCGCCGATTTGTCTAATCGTTTTTTATGGGACATGCGTCGACTAATTGCAACCAATATTGCTTATAAATATGTTGGAGGGTTAAGAACCCTGAGTGAAAAACATGGCATGGAATCTTGGTTGGAAAATTATGGACATTGGGGATTTCCATCAGAATTTTTAATGTATGGTGGCCAATCTAATAATATCTCAGGTGAATTTTGGGCAGAAGGAGATTTGGGTAGTATAGAGTTGCGTGACGCGTCCTCAGCTGCCCATATCTATGGCAAGAGACAAGTATGGGCAGAGTCATTTACGGCAGGGTTACAGGCCTTTTTACGATATCCGGCTTCGCTAAAAAAACGTGGAGACTGGGCC
>NZ_JBNQGD010000215.1:3222-6522 GCF_050436765.1 Arachidicoccus sp.
GCAAGGAGTAAACCATACGCTGTTGCATGTTTATATTGAACAGCCTTATGACAGTATGCCTGGAATGAACGCATGGTTCGGCACGGAATTTAATCGTCAGAATACATGGTTCGGACAATCGAAAGTTTGGATTAGTTACATCCGCCGATGTAACTATATGCTTCAAAGAGGCAAGCCGGTGGGAGATGTATGTTATTATATCGGAGAAGATGCACCAAAAATGACTGGGATACAAGATCCAAAACTTCCTCAAGGATATTCTTTTGATTGGATTAATGCAGAAGTAATTGAAAAGTATCTTTCCGTAAAAGAGGGTAAATTGGTATTGCCTGATGGCGTGTCTTATCGCTTAATGGTTTTACCGCCTGAAAAAACGATGCGGCCTGCGGTATTAAAAAAGTTGCGGGATTTAGTCTCACAGGGGGCCGTTATACTCGGAATGCCGCCCACTCATTCTCCTAGTTTAGAGAATTATCCCGTCGCAGACAATATAGTAAAAAAGTTAGCTGCTGAACTTTGGCAGCATTGTAATGGCAAGGAAGTTAAATCAGTAAAATATGGAAAAGGAATGGTCCTTTGCGGTATGGATATGCAAACAGCACTAGATACGCTCGGCGTTATTCCAGATGTCAAGGTTCCCCAAAAATCACCTATCCTTTATATTCACAGAAAAATGGCGGATGCAGACATCTATTTCTTAACAAACCAGAGTGATAGTATTATCCAAGTTTATCCCGAATTTCGTGTGACAGGCAAAGAACCGGAATTATGGGATGCAGTAACCGGTAACATTCGTTCCCTGCCAGATTTTCAACAAGAAAATGGAAAGACAATTGTACCGTTAAAGTTCCAGCCGGCACAGAGTTGGTTTGTCGTATTCAGAAAAAGTACGCACGCATCCGGTTTGAAGAGCAAAGGAAATAATTTCCCAGATTATAAAGTATTAAAACAAATCGGTGGGCCATGGACTGTAACTTTTAGTCATAAAATGCGCGGACCTGCACAACCGGTAATTTTTGACACGCTACAAGACTGGGCTAAAACCAATAATGATAGCATTCTTTATTATTCTGGTACGGCAGTTTATCACAAGACTTTTACAATATCTCAACTGCCAAAGGGGCAGCAATTTTTTCTGAATCTGGGGAATGTAAAAGTTTTAGCCCAGGTCAAACTAAACGGAAAAGAGATAGGCGGCATTTGGACTGATCCATGGCAGATTAATATTACCGGTGCATTGAATAAAGGTGCAAATAAGTTAGAAATTAGTGTAGTAAACCTCTGGGTGAATCGGTTAATCGGTGATAGCCGATTACCTAAAAATGAACGCGGGACCTGGTCTGCTGTTGAACCCTATAATCCAAATAGCACCTTACAACATTCAGGATTGTTAGGCCCCGTTACCATTCAATCTGTAAAATATGTAAAATGAGAAAAAAGCTATCTTTCTTGCTGCAACAATTTGTTGAAAGACTTATACATTATTTGAAAACAATAGCTGCCATAAAGAAACTCAAACGCATCAAATTGGCTCCGTAAATAGTATTATTTTTTGTAAATAAACAAATGCATGCCTATCTAAAAAATATTGCCTGATAAAAAAGAATTCGTTGACGGATAAAGCATGCAAGCTAAGATTGTTAAATCCATAAATTCTACATAAATGATGAACGCTATTTCGCAAGATAAAATCTCAGAAAAAACTCCTGAATGGGAAAGCAACTACTATAAAAAATGGGGATCCATCCTGTTTTTGGCCGCTCTAGTCTTAATGGGTACCCGGTCCTTCGCACAAGCAAAGCTACAATTGGGACAACTGTGGGTAGAAAATAAAGCAAATCCGTTGGGAGTTGACCAAGTGCACCCCGACCTTACATGGTCAACGCTCTCTGACGGCTTCCAGGTGCAGCAGACAGCTTTTGAAATTAGGGTCGCTACCAGCGAAGCAGCATTGAAAAAAGGTAAGCACCTAGCTTGGGAATCTGGCAAAGTAAATTCTAATCAGTCTGTGCATGTACCTTATAACGGTCAAGCACTGATTTGCGCTCAGAAATATTATTGGCAAGTCAGGGTCTGGGACAATCAAGGACATGTTTCCGATTGGAGTAAAGCAGGATTTTGGCAGACCGGGCTTCTGAAAAAATCGGATTGGAAGGCCAAATGGATTGAACCCGGTTATAATGGAGACGCAGTGTTCAGACCCAGTCCGATGTTACGCAAGGCTTTTGTGGCGCGCAAAAAGATTGCATCTGCCACCGCATTCATTACAGCACATGGCTTATACGAAGCATTTATTAATGGCAAAAAAATAGGCGATGCCTATTTAACACCAGGTTGGACCAGTTATCATAACCGCCTACAATATCAGGCTTATGATGTAACAGATTTAATCAAAGGTGGTAACAATGCCATCGGTGTATTACTTGGCAGCGGTTGGTATCGCAGCCCACTCGCTTGGGGCGATAATATCAATCACTATGGTAAAACCTTGGGACTTTTGCTCCAGCTTGACATTACCTACACAGATGGCTCCCACGGCTATGTTCTCTCCGACGATAGCTGGAGATCTTCTACCGGAGAGATCGTATATTCTGAGATCTATAATGGGGAAACTATTGACGCGCGGCTGAAGAAAAACGGATGGACAACGCCTGCTTATAATGACGCAGATTGGTCCGGTGTGAATGTAAAAGACTATGGATTTGACAATCTCATCGCTACCCAAAATCAACTGGTTACAAAACATGAAGTTTTTCATCCAATCAGGGTCATTACTACGCCTAAAGGTGAGAAGGTGTTGGATTTTGGTCAGAACCTGGTAGGCTGGATCGATGCGACGCTCAGCGGGAAAGCAGGAGATACAATAACCATCTCTCATGCAGAAGTATTAGATAAGGCAGGTAATTTTTACACGGCCAATCTTAGAGCTGCTAAGGCGCAGGATCATTATATATTAAACGGTAATGACAAGGAAGTCTTTGAACCACATTTTACCTGGCACGGATTCCGCTATATCAAAGTAGAGGGATTGTCGGGTGCGTTAAATCCGGCCGATTTTACCGCTGTTACGCTTTATTCTGATATGCCACAGACCGGTCATTTTAGCTCTTCAGATACAATGCTGAACAAATTGCAGCACAACATTGAGTGGGGTCTTCGGGGCAATTTTCTGGATGTGCCGACGGACTGCCCTCAACGAGATGAAAGACTTGGCTGGTCGGGGGTTGGACTGGTTTTTTGGAGATGTGGTTCATGTTTGTGTGTGTTGAAGAGGTTGGGTGTTCGTGGGTTGTGGGGGGG
>NZ_JBNQGD010000215.1:6532-13085 GCF_050436765.1 Arachidicoccus sp.
ATAAATGGATGAAAGACGTAGCCGAAGATCAATTTAAGGATGGTCGGATTCCACATGTTGTCCCCAATGTTTTAGGGCCAGATCAAGGAGGTTCTGCCGGATGGGCAGATGTAGCCACAATTATTCCTTGGAACATGTATGTAGCTTATGGCGATAAGAAGATTCTGGAAGCCCAATATCCAAGCATGAAAGCTTGGGTCGACTATATTAAGCGTGTCAGCAAAGATAACTTATGGAATACAGGCTTTGATTTTGGAGACTGGCTGTTTTACCGTCCTGATGACGATAACGACGGCCGCGCCGCGGTTACAGATAAGTATCTGATTGCCCAATGTTTCTACGCACATTCCACCCAGTTATTAATTAATGCGGCCAAAGTGCTAGGTAGAACCGAAGATGTACAATTTTATTCAGCTCTTTTAAAGGAAATCAAATCAGCGTTTGTAAGAGAATACATGACACCCACTGGCAGACTTGTTTCTGGCACGCAAACAGCGTATGTACTTGCTCTTAATTTTGACATGCTACCGGAGGATCTGCGAACGCAAGCAGCAGACCGATTGGTGGAGAATATTCATAGCTATGGTGATCATATTACAACAGGCTTCTTAGGTACTCCCTATATTTCTGAGGTGCTCACCAGATTCGGACATGCGGATGTCGCCTATAAATTACTACTACAAAAAACTTATCCCTCTTGGCTTTATCCGGTAACCCAGGGCGCAACAACAATTTGGGAACGTTGGGACGGCCAGAAACCGGACGGCAGCTTCGAAAACCCAGCTATGAATTCCTTTAATCACTATGCCTATGGGGCGATCGGTGACTGGATGTATCGGGAAATGGTCGGTCTGGATACCTATGAAGATGAAACGGGTGTGGGTTATAAGCATATAAAGATTCAACCGCATATTGGTGGGAATATACATAGTGCCCAGGCGAGTCTGTTAACTTATTACGGGAAAGTCGCTTGCGGTTGGTCCCTAAACGGTCCCACCCTTTCCATGAAAGTACAAATCCCGGTTAATACAGAGGCTACTATATTTATTCCTACAGCAGATATAGCCAGCGTACTTTGCAATGGAAAGCCCTTAAATGACCTCCGGGGTCTGAAGACTGTCGGAGAAAAAAATGGTTATCTACAAATTAAAACTGGCTCCGGGAATTATGATTTCTCGGCTGCATTTACGGCAAACGCTACAAAAACTGAGGATTAAAAGATCCAATTAATAATTAAACGGCGCAGTTATACACTTCATGAACATAATATCATGAGAACTAAAGCCAGTCCATCTCAAAAGCCGACCATCATACTAAAAATGGTCGGCTTTTGATTTAATGGTCATTAAAATGAATTAGAAAGGACGACAAAATAATTCCGTGAGAGAGAATGTCCATTACCATGGCTTCTGCCCTTTAACTACCCTAGTATATTTATCTAGCATATTCATTTATACAAATGTTTTCAGTTGATCTTTTCACTATTAGGAATGCCTACGTCTTTGCAAGCATTTTAAAACATTTTTAAACAGACTTTCTAAAAAAATCAAATTTCAACCGAAACCAATGTTCTTTCATTTATTTATTTACTTTTGACTAATGATTGTTAGTAATGATAAATAAATATACAAAAAGGAAATGATACATGCTACTTTACTGTCACCCGAACACGAGACTTTTCGGACAACCTTGCGTGCTTTTATACAAAAAGAGATACTCCCCTATGTTGATCAGTGGGAAAAACAACAGCAGATTGATCGCAGCATTTGGAAAAAGATGGGAGAAATGGGTTACTTGGGACTCATTTATCCCGACGCCTACGGCGGACTGGATCTGGACTTCTATTATTCCATGATTTTCTGTGAAGAGTTATCCTATTGCTTTTCAGGGGGCTTCACCATTTCTGCATTGGTCATTCAATTTATGTCTGCCCCCTATCTGCACAAGTTTGCTTCAGAAGCGTTAAAACAACGTTACCTAAAATCCGTGATTGCTGGAGATATGGTGAGTGCCATAGCCATAACAGAACCTGGTGCTGGATCGGATGTACAGAACATTCGGACAACTGCCGTACAGCAAGGAGAACATTATCTTATTAATGGTTCAAAAACTTTTATTACCAACGGCGTTTATGGTGATTTTTTCATCACTGCCGTCAAAACAAATCCGGACAAGCGTAGTAAAGGCATAAGTCTTATTCTTATCGATAGACATGCAGCTGGTGTGCGTGCTCATAAAATCGAGAAAATGGGTTGGCACGCTTCTGATACTGCAGAGCTGACATTTGATAACGTCAAAGTCCCCCTCTCCAACCTAATTGGAGAAGAAGGCGCCGGTTTTAGCTATTTAATGGATGGCTTACAATTGGAACGCCTCACTGCAGCCATTAACAGTATAGCTACTTCCGAATCAGCTTTACAATATACGATGGAGTATATCAACGTTAGAGAAGCTTTTGGAAAAAAATTACATGATTTCCAGGTCATACGTCACCGTATCGCACAAATGGTTGCCGACATCAAAACCACCAAGGCATTTGTCAACCATTGCTGCGATCTGCAAAACAGCGGCCAGTATGCTGTTGAGGAATGTTCAATAGCCAAGTTACAGGCCAACGAATTGGCCATTAGTATCGTCCATCAATGCCTACAGCTATTCGGTGGCTATGGGTTTACAGAAGATTATAAAATTGCAAGACTATACAGAGATGTTCGAGCCGGAACGATCATTGGCGGAACTTCTGAAATTATGCTTGAAATTATCGCCAAGATGGTAATTGACAATGTGAGCTATAACAAAAAATAAAAAACACAAATGCAGGCAGCCGCTCAAAATCATTATCCTACGCCATTCAATTGACCAATTTAATGAAAAAAATATATCCTCCAGACGCACCATTATTTAATATTACGCAGGACAGCTACAACATAGTCACCATCCGTACCAGCACAACAATAGATCTAAGTAAATTGGACTTGTTAGGTATATTGGAAAATTTTGTCTCCCTACTAACCACGGTATTACAAGAACAAACGGCTATAGCTGGCGTTATTTATTATTGTCCTGTCGCTTGTTCGAAGGATTTTTACCAAGAATTATTTGAGGCGGCCAAACAGCAGTCGTTTGAGTCCAGAATACTCAAAATTCTTGCCCTTTCTACTATTATAAATACGGCAAACAAACCGGTAATAGCTGTCATAGACAGCCCATATAATAGTTTCCAATTAGCACCCATGTTTTGGGCATCTCATATTATCGCAACAGAAAATGTACAGATTGACCTGCCCGATTGCAGACTGGGTATATTTCCGGGATTCGGCGTAACGGTATATGTTTCCAGTCGAATGGACATTTCACACGCGGCCACATTACTTGTACGAAGTAACCCGCTCACGGCAAAGGAAGCAAATGCCGCCGGGTTGTTAAATCAGATCGCTGTAGATTCAAAAGATGCCCATTTTAAAGCGACTCAATGGATTTTGACAAATCCGTCAATTGACAAACAGACTAAAACCAAACTCCTTGATGAAAATAATTTTGAAGCCCAGATAGCCCCGGTCAGAAAAAAAATAAATCCGCTGTTCCCAGGGATAAATACCTGTATTACCCTGATTGCAGAAAGCAGAAAATTACCACTTGAGAAAGCCTTAGTTTTAGAAGCGAAATGTTATGCCATGGTACTGAGCAGTAAGGAGGCTTTGGGTATTATGCGAACGACGAATTATGGCATTCCAAAAGCAAAGAATTTGGAACGGATTTCGGGTTTACCTGCTTTTAATTTCCATAAAATCAGTGTATTGGGTGCAGGTATGATGGGGTCCGGTATCGCCTATGAAATCGCAAGAGCCGGAATAATTGTTTGTTTGAAAGATACGGATATCCCATTCGCTATTAAAGGTAAAAAGTACACGGAGAGATGTTGTGACAAACTAATACAAATAGGAAAAATGAAAGAGGGCAAAAAAGAAGAAATGCTTTCACTTATCCATCCCACAGACAATACACAGGACCTGGCTGATTCGGACTTTATCATTGAAGCCGTATTTGAAGATAAAAAACTAAAGGAAAATGTCATCGCCCAAAGTGCACCTTTTCTCAAAAGTAACGGATTCTTTGCTTCCAATACAACTTCTTTACCTATTACGGAATTAGCAAGCTATGTTACCAAGTCAGAAAATTTTATAGGGATGCATTTTTTTTCGCCTGTAGACAGAATGCCGCTTGTAGAGATTATCCGGGGTAAGCAAACAAGTGACGAAACACTCAACAAAGCCATTCAGTTAGCATTGAAACTACAGAAAACGCCGATCGTTGTGCACGATAGTCCGGCATTTTTTACTTCCCGCATCTTTTTCAATTATTTACTGGAAGCCATTACCATGTTGTTAGAAGGGATTCCTGCAGCAAATATTGAAGAAGAAGCGGTAAAAGCAGGGTTTGCGGTAAGTCCGTTAGCCGTACTAGACGAAATCTCTATTCCGTTGATGTTGCATGTTTACGACCAGTTACCAGCACTATCTTCGAGCCAAAAACGTTGTTATAATTATTTGAGCAAACTCGTGCAAACCGGCCGCAGTGGACGCAAATCCGCAAAAGGTTTTTATGACTATGTTGGCGCAGCAAAGCAAATCTGGCAAGATGAAACTTTAACGCATTCTTCTTATTCAGTAGATAGCCTGATGATTCAAAGAAGATTATTGCACGTAATGGCACTCGACAGTTATCGCTGCCTGATTGAAGGCGTGCTGGACCAACCCATAGATGGTGATATTGGCTCTATACTGGGTGTAGGATATGCAGCGCATACAGGCGGTGTGTTTGCCTATATGGACGAAATAGGTATACCACAATTTGTAAAAGATTGCGAGTCATTCAGCAGTTTCGGCGAACAATGGGAGATTCCCTCTTCTCTGCGAAAATTAGCAAAACAAAGCTATAGTTTTTACAACGGCTTTACATCCAACTGGCCATTGGAAAATAAATAACGGCTTACCTTTCAGCCTTTTTCTTTTTATAGTTTGACTTCAAATATTTTGAGTAGGCGGTAGTTCCGATTTACACTTATTAACGGCCAACACTAGGATTTCATCATTAAATCAACGATATGATTGACATCCATTTTTACGAAGTCATCGTAGTTCAACGTTGCATCCAGTATTTGTCTTTGCTGTTTCTGCGAAAAAATGCGTCCTAAGTTTTTCTTGTATTTCTCGATCAATCTGGGTATGCCTTCTTCGCGACGTCTTGGATGGCCAATAGGATACTCCACGATAACTTCTGCGAGGATAGTGCCATCTTTGAAGCGAACTGTCAACGCGTTGGAGATCGCACGTTTTTCGGGATCATGGTAGTCTTTTGTAAATTGCGGATCTTCTACACAATACATCTTATCTCTTAAAGAGTCAATCCGTAGATCACATGCAATATTATCCTCATAATCTTCGGCTGTTAATCGTCCAAACAACAAGGGTATAGCAATCATATATTGGATACAGTGATCTCTATCCGCCGGATTATGCAATGGTCCTTTCTTATCAATAATCCGAATAGCAGCTTCATGTGTTCTAATGATTATTTCCTCAATATCATCCGTTGTCTTCCCTAATTTTTTTAGTTGTTGATGCAATGTCATGGCGGCTTCTGCAGCCGTTTGCGCATGAAATTCCGCTGGGAAAGATATTTTAAAAAGTATATTTTCCATCACATAAGTGCCATAGGAACGTTGAAATTTAAAAGATCGTCCTTTAAAAGAAACATCATAAAATCCCCAGACGGGTGCCGACAATACGGAAGGATAACCCATTTCACCAGTTTTAGCAATTAAAGCCAGACGAACTGCACGTGAAGTCGCATCGCCTGCTGCCCAGGATTTACGGCTTCCTGTATTAGGCGCATGTCGATAAGTCCGCAGCGCCTGACCATCTACGAATGCCAGGGAAATTCCATTAATTAATTCTTCTCTGGTTAATCCAAGCAGCTTTCCGACAACAGCAGTTGAAGCAACTTTCACCAATAAAACATGATCCAAGCCTACTTTATTGAAAGAATTTTCCAAAGCCAGGACTCCCTGAATCTCATGAGCCATAATCATGGCTTCCAATATGATTTTGGCTTTTAGTGGCTGCTCACCATTTGCCATTTTAGTCCGGCTTAGCCAATCTGCAGTAGCCAATATACCACCCAAATTGTCAGAAGGGTGCCCCCACTCTGCTGCCAACCAGGTGTCGTTGAAATCAAGCCAGCGAATAATCGTTCCGATATTAAAAGCAGCTTGGATAGGATCTAACTGATAATTCGTACCAGGAACTTTTGCACCATTAGGAACAATGGTTCCAGGAACAATCGGCCCTAACAACTTGACACATGCCGGATAGGTCAATGCTTCAAATCCGCAACCTAAAGTATCTAAAAAACAGTAAAATGCCGTTTGGAGCGCCTTCTCGCTATTCATTTTATAATTCAACACATAATCTGCGATATCATTCAATACCTGATCAGCAGGAGGTCTTTCATTAGAAATTATAGAAGTCATAAATATATTTAAATAATAATC
>NZ_JBNQGD010000216.1:0-30995 GCF_050436765.1 Arachidicoccus sp.
CAAATATGTAAGCCTGTTCTACTGAATGGGCTTTTTTATAAAAGCTATTTCTTTACATCTTAATGTACATGTTCTTCTTCATTGCAAATGGGAATTTTGCGACACATTTTAAAGTTGATATAATGGGCGGCTACAATAAGAGTGACTGCGGGGACAAGAAGTATAATAGAATATTGATGCCATATTTCTTTAGAAAATAAGAAGATCATTCCGGAAGAGAAGATAATTAATGGGAGTGCATTTTTGTGATGCTTGCGATAGCCGTGTGACAATGCATATGCGCCAATAGCAAACGCAAGAAAAATCATAAAGTATTCAAATCCTTTATTATCAATAATGTTAATACCGAAAATCGGGAGTGAGCTAAGTATTATGGGCAGGATGGCACAATGTATAGCACAAGCTACAGAGGCCCCCACGCCCAAAGCGTCCCAGTTTATTTTTAATTTCATTTTCAAAAAGCCATTTCGGCAAAGATAGTAAATGGTTGTTTATTTTGCAACTTTGTTGCAAAATACTTGTTAAGGAGATGGAAAAGCTAAAAGGAGCCATTGTAAATATCGTAACTTTGCGCCATTGTTTAAGGAGATGTTGATTAAATACAAAAGAAAATGAACTGGAAGAAATTTTTGTTTTATGCTGGTTTTTTTGTTGTTGTTTTTATAGTTTTTTTATTTTTTACATTTAGAGGAAATGATAATTGGAAGACTAGACTGCCGGTGCTAAGCACGGTGCAACCTTTTAGCTTTATTACACAAAGTGGAAAGACTTTTACCAATCAAGACATAAGCGGCAAAGTATGTGTAGTTAATTATTTTTTCACTACCTGTCATGGAATTTGCCCTCGTATGAATAGCAATATGAAAAAGATATACGAGCAGTTTAAAGATAATCCTGATTTTAGAATTCTATCTCATACCTGTATGCCCGAAATAGATTCCGCCGCTGTGTTAAAACATTATGCCGATTCGATGGATGTAAATACAAATACTTGGGTATTTCTTACAGGAAGGAAAGATAGTTTGTACAATGCTGCAAGAAACAGTTATCTTTTGGATGACAATAAAAATTCGGTGCAAAATATAAAGGACCAATTTATACATACACAGTTCTTTGCGTTAGTAGATAAAGACGGTAATGTGCGTGGCGAGATTTTTGATGGGTTGAAAAAGGTCGATTTAGATAAGTTGAAAGAAGATATTGTTATTTTGCTAAAAGAAAAACAAGGTGGGCGCAATAATTTCGCCAACAATATTTTTGGGAATAATATGTAATTTTGTAAAATATAGAGGAATTAAAATTTTGAATGATGGTTGTCATTGCTGAAATATTAAAATCGAGTAGCCTAAGTATTACGGAAGGGAGAAAGAAAATACTGTCCATGTTTTTACAAGCGGATGGAGCTCTTTCTCACGCAGATATTGAAAAGGAGGCAGACGAAAAAATGGACAGAATTACTATTTATCGTACGTTACAGGCTTTTGTTTCAAAGGGTATCATCCATATAATTCCCACAACAGATAACTCTATTCAATATGCACTTTGTAAAGATGAATGCAGTGAAGGGCATCATCACGATAAACATGTACATTTTGTATGTAATGAATGTCATACTACTTATTGTCTTGACCACGTAGATATTCCGCACGTGAAATTGCCTGCGGGATTCTCTGAGACTCAAACTGATGTTATCGTCAATGGTCTGTGTGCTAAATGCAAGGTAGCCTAGAACTCGATATAACGATAAATGATTTAGATTGACCAAATATTGTTATCCCCCGTTAAAAATCTCGCTTTAGCGTCGATTACACCTGAAATACGCCCATTTTAAATTCCTCATTATTGGGATTCTCATTCGCAGAAGCTATGGCTTCAGCAATGCGCATTCTGGTAGCTATCGGATCAATAATTTCATCTACCCAAAGCCTTGCTGCAGCATAATATGGCGTAGTCTGTTTCTGGTATCTTTCATTTATCTGAGAAAGTAATTCATTCTCTTTTTCTGTTGAAATTTCTTCTCCTTTTGCTTTTAGGGAGGCGACCTGTATTTGCAACAAAGTTTTTGCAGCTTGTTCGCCACCCATTACGGCAATTTTCGCCGAAGGCCATGCATAAATAAATCTTGGATCATAGGCCTTGCCACACATCGCGTAATTACCTGCTCCATAACTGTTGCCTATGATAATAGTAATCTTTGGAACGATAGAATTAGCGACGGCCTGCACTAATTTTGCACCGTCTTTTGTAATTCCGGAATGTTCACTGCGGCTGCCTACCATAAAACCGGTGACATCCTGCAAAAATACAAGAGGTATCTTCTTCTGGTTACAATTTAGAATAAAGCGCGCAGCTTTGTCTGCGCTGTCTCCATAGATAACACCACCCAATTGCATTTCCCCTTTTTTGCTTTTTACAATTAATCGCTGATTGGCTACGATGCCCACGGCCCAGCCATCTATACGCGCATAGCCACATACAATAGTTTTACCGTAATCTTCCTTAAACTGATCAAATTCACTATCGTCGACGATGCTTTTAATTACTTTGACTACGTCATAGGGTTTTGAATTATTTTCACTCATGACGGAATAAATGCTTTCCAATTTTTGTTTTGGTAGCGTCGATTTTATTCTGTCAAAGCCTGCTTTCGGCTGATGGCCCAGTTTTGAGAAAATACGTTTTACTTGTTCTAAGCATTCATGTTCTGTGTCAAATTTATAATCGGCAATACCACTAATTTCGGTATGCGTTACCGCTCCACCTAAGGTCTCTGCATCTACTTCCTCACCTATCGCCGCCTTTACCAAATAAGGACCAGCCAAAAAAATACTTCCATTTCCTTTCACCATCAATGTTTCATCGCTCATGATGGGCAAATAGGCACCCCCTGCTACGCAAGCGCCAAGAACTGCAGAAATCTGTGTAATACCTTTAGCGCTCATCCTTGCGTTGTTGTAAAACGCACGGCCAAAATGTTCTTTGTCCGGAAATATTTCATCTTGCATAGGCAGAAAAACGCCGGCGCTATCTACCAAATAAATAACCGGCAAATTATTTTCGAGGGCTATTTCCTGCATTCGCAGGAACTTTTTCGCTGTAATAGGAAACCATGCGCCGGCTTTTACCGTTTGGTCGTTGGCGATGATTACGCACCGCTTATTACTTACGAAACCAATACCGGCAACAATTCCACCCGATGGACATCCGCCATATTCGGTGTACATTTGATATCCCGTAAAACTACCAATTTCGCAGAAGGAAGTATTTTTATCAATTAAAAAATCGATTCTTTCACGTGCCGTTAATTTGTTGCGGCTATGTTGTTTCTCAATTGATTTTTTTCCACCTCCGAGTTTTATTCTTTCTAATTTTTGACGTGTTTCACTGGCCAACAACTTCATCCAGTCTTCATTCTTATTCTCAGAAATATTCATTTGCTAACGTTTATTAGTTTTAAAGGTAAAAAATAAATTGAGATGACAAAATTTGTATAATAAAATAAACCAAAAATTTGCTTACATATTCTTCTAGCGTAAGATAAAAGTATAATTTTGATTTTATGAAGAGAATTTTTTTTGGCTTGATAATAATGGTTTGTGGAAAGATGGTTTTGGCGCAGGGACCCGTTTCTCAACAGGTTGGTGCTTCTCCTCAAATTACAGCGGAATTACTGCAAAAAGAAAATGTATTGCGTGATGAATTTGCAAAAAAAGGGTTGCTGTGGCCTGCACGTGAAGTATATATACGCTCGTTTAAATATGATAGTCAATTAGAAGTGTGGGTTAGAAATGATGATAGTCAGGAATTTAAATTGTTTAAAACCTACAAAGTCTGTGTAATGGCGGGAACCATTGGTCCAAAAAGGATTGAAGGTGATTATCAAGTCCCCGAGGGATTTTATTATATTAGCCAATTTAATCCACGTAGTGAATATCATCTTTCTCTAAAACTAAACTATCCCAACGAATCGGATAAGATTTTAAGCGACAAATTAAAACCAGGTGAGGGTATTTATATACACGGAGATTGTGTCTCAGTAGGTTGTATTCCTTTACAAAATTTTCAGATTGATGAAGTATATTTAATTGCAATGGGCGCGAAATTAAATGGGGAAAGCTTTATTCCCGTGCATGTATTTCCTATTCGGTTTAGCAATCGTCAAAGCTTAGACTACTATACCAAATATTCATTTGACGATGTAGACTTGCAGCATTTTACAGCAAGTCTAAAACCTGTTTACGATTATTTTGAAGCAAATAGGACCCTTCCTCTTATTGGTGTTGCACCCAACGGTGATTATGATATTTTAAATTAATCGATAGTAGGAACAAATGCTTTAAAGGCTGTTCCGCTGTCTTGCGAAAGAATTTTGTAAGAGGTTTGGGGTAAAACAAAAACAGCCTCGCCACCAAAAAAGGTAATTGAATTCTGTGCTGTTTGTATCGTCAATTCTCCTTTCATTACAATAATAATTTCTGCTGAAAAGCTTTTACTCTCTATATACTGTTGAGAGGCTACTTCAATTTTGGTAATCCCGAAATCAGGTACTGGACAAGGATAATTCTTTTCTCTGTTGGCTAAAATTTCTCCCTTCATAATATGGGGAACTATTCCTTCAAATTTTGTATGTTTCATCAATTCTGGCACATCGATGTGTTTTGGCGTAAGGCCCCCACGCAGAACATTGTCGCTATTGGCCATTAGTTCTACATTTTGCCCTTCAAGATAAGCATGGGGTACACCAGCGCCTTGGAATACTGCTTCACCCGGCATTGCTCTTACAATATTGAAAAAATAAATTGAGAAAATGCCGCGATCGATATTTTCAAATCTGTCGCCTGAATGATCCTTATATAATTTATTTACCCAAAAGCCTGGCAGCGACTTATCTGTAGTTTTTTCCGTTAATTCACGCTTCACCAATGGCTTAAGCATCTTGTCTACCTGTGTTTGCGGCATTTCCATAACGGCATTATATAATGCTTTATAACCCTCCTTGTCAAAAATTGTAACAAACACGCTGAACTCAGCAATAGATTGTAAGACTGCAGACAGTTTTTCTTTTGTAAGAAATCCATGTAACAACCAGAATTCACTCAAAGCTACCATTACCTCAGGCTTATGATTGCGGTCTTTGTAATTCCTTTTTTTGTCGGTTATTAAAATTCCTGCCGCCTCTTCCGCATCAAAGCCTTTCTCTGCTTCAACCTTAGACGGATGCACCTGAATGGATAACATCTCTTTTACATCCAATATCTTAAAAAGATAAGGCAGTTCGCCAAATCTCCTATTTACTTTTTCGCCTAAAAACGCTGCTGGATTTTTATTAATAACTTCGTTTAATGAAATTTCTTTACCGTTTAGTAAGATTGTAGAAGAGGCGGAGGGGTGTGCGCCCATCCAGTATTCTGCGATAGGTTTTTTCTCTTTATTGTCTAAATTTAATAATTGTGAAATAAAGGTTGTGCCACCCCAAGCGTAATTTTGCACTTTCCCTTTCAATAAAAAAATGGTATCCTGATTCATCTTTATAATAATAATTTTCGGCAAGTTACTTAAATAATAGCAATGCAATGAGCAATTAGTCGATAGAACAAAATGGAGAAGAATTAGCTGTTGCCTATCCGGAAAAGCTAGATTTTAAGATGATTTTCAGATGAGTAGAGACACGTATCGAGGGTTCTCCAAAAAGATATTCTACACCAGAAAAGTGTAATGGCTCACCGTATTTGCGTCTGCTCAACTTATCTCAATATTCGCCAAGACGAATATTGAATCCAAGAAGACGGATGCTAATAATTTAAATAACACAATCCGCAATGGGAATAGGAGTGGTTTGTAATATTCGACATTTGTCTATTAATCAATCGTTCCATTGGACAATGTTTATCTGCGGGAATTGGAAAGATCTATGGTCAGAAGTTGTTTGAATGATAACCGGCTACAAACAAATGATAGGGGCTACCATTATTTCTCTTTTACCTTTTCTTTCATTAATTCTATAAATTTTAAAGTGGCAGGACAATATTCCAAATTTTGCTTATGTACATGCATGTAATCTACAGCTTTCTTTTTAGCTAGATGCGGAAAACCAGCACAGTCTGCCGGTCTTGCTTCATAAATGGTACACATATTTGTTTTTAAATCCAAAAACTGGCAAGGTTGTGAAATGTTCACCCAGTCCTTATCCTTCTTTTCGTAGATTAGCCATTTTTCTTTAAATTCTTTGGGCTGGATATGTAAAAAATCTGAGGCGCGCTTAATATCTTTTGGCGTGAAAGTGGGCGTCATCTTTTTACAACAATTAGCACAAGAAAGACAATCTATTTGTTTCCATGTTTGCTGATCGGCTTCTACAATCATCCTATCTAAACCGTTTGGAGGATGATTTTCTAGCTTAGTGATAAAGGCTTTATAGCCTTTCCTTTTCTTTTTTGATTGTATAGCAAAACTCTGAAGATTTACCTTTTCCATAAATATGTTGACACTGTTTTGAAAAAAAATTCACACGCCTATACAAACCTAATAAATAGAAATAACTTTACAGCAATTATGTGGAACAGTTTTAAAAATGGATTTAAGTCTTATTTGCAGTTAGAAAAATCGCTGAGTGACAATTCGGTGGAAGCATACCTGCGCGATGTCGATAAACTTTGTTTTTATTTGGTGGGGATTGGGGAAGAAAAGCCCCCGAAGTCAATTGAATTAAAAGACTTGCAAGCTTTTGTAAAGTTTCTTGCGAGCCTAGGGCTAACGGCCGCTTCTCAAGCACGAACCATTTCAGGAATCAAAGGATTTTATAAATATTTATTATCGGAAAATGCGGTAAGTACTGATCCTACTGAGCTCTTGGAACTGCCTAAATTAAAACGCGCACTGCCTGACATTTTGAGTTTTGGCGAGATTGAAAAAATAATTGGTGCCATAGACCTGAGTAAAGCAGAAGGTCATCGAAATAAGGCTATTTTGGAAACAATGTATAGTTGTGGATTGCGTGTCGGAGAATTAGTTAATTTAAAAGTTAGTTGTCTGTATTTGGAAGATGGTTTTGTACGGGTGATTGGCAAAGGAGATAAAGAAAGATTGGTGCCAATAGGTGAAGAGGCGATTCAATTTATTAGATATTATTTATCTGAACGAAAGAAAAATAAAATTGCTAAAGACTTTGAAGACGTGGTATTTTTGAACAATCGCGGCAAGACCTTGTCACGTGTAATGATATTTTTAATTATAAAAGATTTGGTGAAAAAAGCAGGTATAAAAAAGGTTATTTCGCCACATACTTTTCGTCACTCCTTTGCGACGCATTTGGTGGAAGGCGGCGCTGACCTCCGGGCCGTGCAGGAAATGCTGGGGCACGAAAGTATAACCACTACCGAGATTTACACCCATTTAGATAAACACTTTTTGCGCACTACGTTACAACAGTTTCATCCGGCGTTTAAAAGATAACCATCGCGCATCAATTTGTTTCATTGTTTTTGTTTGAGATATGTAAATGTTTATTATATTTGAAACTGTCTTATTTAAATAAATAGGTAAACAAAATTAAACTTAAGCCTTATGAAGAAAATTGCTTCGACATGCTTTTTGTGTTGACTATGTTAAGTATTACATTTATGAGTTCATCTTGTGCAACTGTATTTGGTGGGCGAGTAACTTCTTGTCAAAAGACAAAGCCTGTACCTGGCCAACAACAGAGAGATGTTCGGGTAGGTGCATTAATTGCAGATGTCCTATTATTTTGGCCTGGAGTTATAGTTGATTTTGCTACTGGCGCGATTTATAGGCCATGCGATCGGCATAATGGACGGGTATATGCATTTGGTTCCGTTCAGCTTTAAAAAAATAGAGGGTTCCACTTATTTGGAACCCTCTATTTTTTATTGTACGGCGCTTATGTGAAACAATATTGCTATCTCGTAACTTCTATAGGCGGATCTAAGGAGGATGAATTTCTAATTAGATAGCTTTCCATAATCGGCTTTACCCGTAAATATTTCGGATATTTTTTTAGCGTTATAATTATTGGGATTGTATTTATTGCCTAATAAAATAATGGTGGCGGTGTCTTGCATCAAGTGCATAAAAACATTATTGCTGCCATGCCAATAGCCGTTGTGATATATGATAGAATCTTTTGTTAGTGGATTGAAATAAGTCCGCCAAGCAAGCCCGTAATTGTGCATCGATTTGTGTTCATGACTTTGTGGTGTGAAAGCCATTTTTAAAGTAGAAGCTTTGATAAAAGTATGTAAGTAAAGACTTCGATCCCACTTAAGTAAATCGCGCACGGTGCTATAGATATTTTTATCTCCATAAGTACAATCAACATTAGTCATTGGAAATGGACGGTTGCCTTGATAAGTTGGATTGTAATTAGCGGTATCTTTTATCGAGAAAACATAAGTATCATGCATGCCCAGCACCTGAAATACGCTATCTTTCATAAATCTAGGGAATGGTTGATGTGTGACTTTTTCAATAATGGACGCGAGAATTAAAAAGTTCGTATTACAATATTGGAATGCTCTATTAGGCAACGAGGTGATTTTTGGCTTATTTACAATCATGAAATTGATAACATCCTGATTGGTCGCATACTTATTTCTTGGATAACCTTTCTCCATAAAATATACATAGTTGGGCAGACCCGTGCGGTGCGACAAAAGCATCTTGATAGTGATACCTTGATAGGGAAATTGAGGAAAGAATTTTTGAATGTTATCATCTAAAGAAAGTTTGCCTTCATCCCATAGGTGCAGGATTGTCATCCCTGTAAGAGTTTTTGAGATGGATGCTAAATGCAATGCTGTATGTGGTGTGATGGGTGTGTGGTACCTGAAGTCTGCTGTCCCTTTATAATCTTCATAGACAATTTGTCCGTTTTTTGCAATCAATATTTCACCGTTGAAATGACTGCCTAGAATCCTATGATAAGCAGCCTCGGCCCGAGCTGCGTAATATTCTTTCTTAGCCTTGGACAACGGTTGAAAAATACTGGTATCGACTTTGGAAGAGATTTGTACATTATCACTTTCAATATTTTCTTTATTCTTTTTCGCACCACAAGAAATGGAAAAAAATAGAATAGCTGCGAATAATATAATAGAAGGCTTCACTCTTTAAATGTTTTATGAGTTTGGCGCAAATATAATAGAATTTATTACCTGTTTGATTTTGTTAGCCTGGTTATAAAGAAAATAAGGTTTTTTTATGATATGAAATTTGACAGATTTGTATTCTTAATTTTAGTAAGAAAATTATTAAAATAACTACAAGAAACGGGCAAACGGCCAATTGCAATTGACTGTAAGGTGGATCATTTGAGTGAGAGCTTACCCAAGGTAACATTTTCGATTTTATAAAATCCTGGCACAATGGTGCACCTGAAATGTATTTGTTGTGGAGAAGGGGAATATCGGTCTTTAAGCCCAATTAAAAAAAGGAAAGAAGATTGTTCTTCAAAAGTAAAAAAATAAAAAATGTTCTTATAAAATTTCGGCACTTATTTTACATCGTTTATAATTATTATGGAGATACTTGTTGAATCATTAACGACAGTATTTGAAAAAGAAAACCAAAAAACAATAACTTCACACAATGGCAATTATATTATTGGAAACAAATACGCAAAGAGAGAAGTTTTATCCGCTTAGTTTTATTCGACCCATTGCGGAATTGCAGTTGGGTATTTTTTCGCTGAAAGACTGGTGGGGGAAAATAACTGGTGAGCAAGTATTTCTGTTAACCGAAGAATATTTGCAACTAAGTTATCCTTTGCCGGAAAATGAGTTGGTCTATTTTATAAATGCAACGCTGCTGCCTAACAAAAATATTTGGGACGAAATACGAAGTCTAAAGGAAAATGAGTCATTGAAAGGGCCAGAAAATAGACGATTAGCGACAAGAACCTATTTAAACAAGAATGATAGATCGGTTTTTTTAGCAGCTCATCTTTCAGAGAAAACAACAATTGTCAATTATAATTTTGTAGAATATCCGTACCAACTATTACGAAATCACGCACAAGCAATTAATGACCAATTTGAATTAATTGCAAAGGAAAAGCCTTCACAAAAGATTTCTTCAACCAATAACCTTATTGGGGCTGAAAATATTTTTTTAGAGGAAGGTGTGCAAATGGAATACGCTACCCTCAATGCATTGGAAGGGAAGATATATATTGGTAAAAACGCTTTGGTGATGGAAGGCTCATTGGTTCGCGGCGCGCTTGCTTTGGGTGAAAGTTCTGTAGTGAAAATGGGTTCGAAAATATATGGAGCCACTTCTACCGGAAAAAAATGCGTCGTTGGTGGTGAAATAAAAAACAGCATTTTCAATCATTTTGGCAACAAAGCTCACGACGGGTATTTGGGTGATTCTATCGTAGGTCGCTGTTGCAATTTTGGGGCGGGTACTACTAATAGCAATGTAAAAAACACCGCTGGAGATGTTGCTATATATGATTATTCTACAAAAAATTTCTCTAAATTGGGTAAAAAAATGGGTTTGCTTTTGGGTGATTATTCGCGCTTGGCAATTAATAGTTCTATCAACACCGGCAGTAGTATTGGTGTTTGTTGTAACGTTTTTGGGAAGGATATTTTACCAAAACTTATTCCAAATTTTTGTTGGGGGATTGCTGGTGGCGGAAATATCTACCAATTTGATAAGGCTGTTCAGCATATTCGAAATTGGATGGCTTTTAAAAATGAAATATTAGACGAAAAGGAAATTCAAAATTTGCGACATATCTTTGAGAATCCTGCAACATAGGCGCTAGTTTATGTTCAGTAAAATCAATATCTAATCATTTAAAAATTAAATCGGAAAATGCGCAAACAAATAGCAGCAGCGAATTGGAAAATGAATTTGACGCTTCAACAAGGAGAAGAATTATTAAAAGGTATTTTGGCCAAAGCAAAAACTTTGAATGAAAACCAACAAACTATATTTGCGGTACCTTCGCCCTACTTGCAGGCAGCCAACACAATTGTGGGCAATACAAAAAATACATTTGTCGCAGCACAAAATATTTACAGTAAAAAATCAGGTGCCTATACCGGAGAGGTTTCCGTGGAAATGTTGCAGTCTTTAAACGTTCAATACGCTGTAATTGGCCATTCGGAAAGAAGAGAATATTTTGGCGAAAGCAATACTTTCTTAGCTGATAAAGTAAACATCGCTTTGGAAAATAATATCACACCTATTTTTTGTTGCGGCGAGCCTTTGGAAGTGCGCGAAGCAGAAAATCAAAATGCTTTTGTAGCCAAACAATTAGAAGAGTCGTTGTTTCATTTGTCAGAAGAAGAAATTACAAAATTGGTGATTGCTTATGAACCTATTTGGGCAATTGGAACCGGTAAAACGGCTACAAGTGAACAGGCTCAAGATATTCATCAATATTTACGTAGTGTGATTGCGGATAAATATGGCGCAGCCGTTGCGGGAGAAATTTCTATATTGTATGGCGGAAGTGTAAAAGCAGCGAATGCGGTAGAACTCTTTTCGCGGCCCGATATTGATGGGGGATTGGTAGGGGGAGCCGCTTTGAAAATAGATGAATTTGTCGCAATAATTGATGCGCTCAATTGATAAATGAAATCTTTTTATAGTATTAAGAAAATTGGCGGATGAATTTCATTCGCCAGTTTTTTAAAATAAAATAGTGACTATTAGTCATTTGAAATTGCAATTCCAATTTTCAAAAATCTCCTCATCCAAATGAAACTGCATTGTTGTAAATTTGCGTTGTGACTTCAGAAGCATATCAACAAATGGCACATACGATTCCTACCAATCCCGGCATCTACAAATATTTTGATGCGGTAGGAACACTTATTTATGTGGGTAAAGCTAAGCATTTACGCAAGCGCGTAAGTTCTTATTTCAATAAAACGGTGAGCAGTTTCAAAACTTATGAACTGGTTCAACGCATTGAACGTATTGAGTTTACCATTGTTGATACTGAGCAAGATGCATTTTTACTGGAAAACTCCTTAATAAAGCAATTTCAGCCAAAATATAATATTATGCTGAAAGACGATAAAACCTACCCGTTTATCGTCATCAAAAAGGAGCCTTTTCCACGCGTATTTTTGACGAGGCGAAAACTAAAAGATGGATCGGAATATATTGGTCCATTTACGAATGTCTGGCGCGTGAGGGAAATTTTAGATTTTATAAAAGAAACTATTCCTCTTAGGACTTGTAAACTCAACCTCACTAAAAATAATATTCAACAGGGGAAATTTAAAGTATGTCTGGAATATCATTTAGGCAATTGTAAAGGGCCTTGCGAAGGTTTGCAAAGTGCAGAATCATATGCAGCTTCTATTCAGCAGATCCGACAGATTGTAAAAGGTAATTTAACTCCTTTATTGCAGCAATTAAAGGTTGAAATGCAAGATTTTGCTGCGCTTATGGAATTTGAAAAAGCGGAATTGATTAGACAAAAAATTCTCGGTTTAGAAGATTATCAGTCCAAGTCGGTAATTGTAAGTGCACATTTGGGGAGTTTGGATGTGTTCTCTATTTTGAAGGAAGGGGAAACGGCATATGTGAACTATTTGATGGTGGAAAACGGTACGATTATTCATACGCACACGGTGGAGTTGGTTGCGCAAATTGAAGAATCAGAAGAAGATGTTTTGGTTTTTGCAATCGTGAATTTGCGTGAGAAGTTTCATAGTTTATCGAAAGAAATTATTGTCGGCTCGGCGATTGATTTTGCCGATGAGTCGATAAATATCACTATCCCAAAGGCCGGAGAAAAAAGGAAATTATTGGAGCTTTCTCAAAAAAATGTTAATTATTTCAAAGAGGAATTGCGTAAGAAAAGGATTTTGCAATTGGAAGGTCGTAGTGATTTAGATCAGCAGCAGGTATTGTGTCAGTTGCAAGAAGATTTGTTTTTGCCGGAATTGCCTTTGCATATCGAATGTTTTGATAATTCTAATTTTCAAGGTTCTTATCCGGTTTCGGCGGAAGTGTGTTTTAAAAATGGCGTTCCAAGTAAAAAAGATTATCGGCATTTTAATGTAAAAACAGTAGTGGGTATCAATGATTTTGCGTCGATGAAAGAAGCTGTTTATAGGCGTTATAGCCGCTTGCAAAGAGAGGGGCAACCACTTCCTCAATTGGTGATTATCGATGGCGGTAAAGGTCAATTAAGTTCTGGAATGGAAGCAATTAGGGAATTGAATCTTCAAGGAAAGATGGTTGTAGTTGGTTTGGCAAAAAATATTGAAGAAATCTTTTTCCCTGGTGATAGTGAATCTATCAAACTATCTTATGATAGTGAATCGCTAAAACTCGTGCGCCGTATCCGAGACGAGGTGCATCGCTTTGGAATCACCTTTCATAGAAATAAGCGCTCAAAGGGAACTTTCAAAAACGAGTTGGAAGAGATTCCGGGTATTGGTAAAACCACCGCAGAACAACTTTTGAAGCGATTTCGTTCTGTTGCCCAAATAAAATTGCTAACCGAAAGAGAGCTCACTGCTGAAATTGGCGGTTCTCGTGCAGCCATGGTTTGGCGATATTTTCATGATAGCTAGCTTCTTTTAATAACTAGCAGAAAATATTATCTTCTGGGTTTGTCGATATGTAACGACATGGCCAAATTGTTGAGCGGGGATCCATTTGCCGGAATTTTTTATAACACGCATGGCTTCATTATCGAATGGATAACCGGCAGATTTAGAAATAAAAACATCATCTACGCTGCCATCTTTGCCGACAATGAAAGATGTGGTAACCGGAGCCTTGTTATCTGTTAGCTTTTTATAGGCTGGAATTAGTGTCCCTAATTTTGAATTTAAGTTCGTTATTAAATAATATCGCCATCCTTTCGGACCTGTTGGATAAGCAGCCCTCTTTTTCCCTGTTTTGTCAAGGTTAAATTCTTCTTCACTTATAGGTACGCCCGTTTTAAAGAAAGTTCTTTTAAGCGCACTATTTTCATCGCTATCTCCGTAATACGATTTTTTATTTATTTGTTTTCCATATTGATAGTAGGTGGATTTTATAAGGCTGTCGTTGACAACGATCCTTCCATGAGTAGTATAAAGAACTGGAGTGAAAAACATCCAGACGCCATCTTTTTGGCCATTGATAGCGATACCAGTACTATCTATACTCCCGTCTTTATCATACCACACAAATCTACCGTTGGGGATAGTTAAATCTTTATCTTTAAATGTTTGTTGCCAAATCATAGGTCCATTATTTTGATAATCACGAGTGACGTAAGTAGTATCATTTTCTTTTATTAAAACCATATAGGTAGTGGCTTTTTCAAGACTTTTGACGCTATTGCCTTGTGCGTCAAATAAATAAAATAAATCCTCTTGTTTCTTTTTATGTTTTTGGGCAAATAAGTTAAAAGAGCTGAAAAGTATTAGTAGTGTTATTGAAATTTTCATAAGTAGAAATTTGCTGGGTCTGATTTTTGACTGATGATTTATTTAGTATTGATAGGGAAAAATAATCTTTTCAAATTTCTGAACCGAAATATTTTTATCATCTGGATATAAAGGATTCCATTTAGGAGACCGCTGTATTGTTTCTAAAAGGTTGTTGTCATAAGGAAACCCACAAGAGCGTAAAATATATAAATCACTCAAACTATTGTCCTTAAGTACTTTAAAGCTAATTGTTTCTACGGCATTGTTATAACCAGCATTGTCATAATAAGAATTATTTTTCCCTATTTCCTGATCGAGATTTTTTTTCAAAAAATGATTCAAATTCCTGTAGTCCCATTTTGTTGCAGAAGTTTTCCCAATTGCCTCGTCATCATTATCTGCCAACACCCCATTTTTAAAGAAGCGTTGAACTGATTTAATAGTAGAAACGTACTGGATGGCATTTTTCCCAATTTTATGCTCCTCATTTTTTGTTAGGGTAACTATTATTTTTGCTTTTAATGAGCTATCTAGGAAATAATCCCATAGTCCATCTTTGCGCCCATTTTTCATGAAACCTGTGCTATCGATAATACCGTTTTTATCATACCATGCAAATCGTCCGTTGGGAAGACTTAACGAAGAGTCTTTAAAGGTTTTCTGCCAAAGCATAGATCCGTAATTTTTATAATAACGAACGATGTAAGTTGTATCATTTTGCTGAGTGACGACCTCGAAAGCGGTAGCCTCACCTATAGTCATAACAGGTTTGTCATGTTTGTTAAATAGGTAAAACGTTTTTTTAGTATCGGCCCTTTGTTGGGCGAATAAAGCTGTTGTACAACAGCTGAGCAATATGAAAAGTAAAGGATTTCTCATCTAGCATTTTGCTTGCCAAATATATACAAATTATTTAATTAATAGTTGTAAAAAGTCTTCTAGCGTTTCCACTGGTTGTTTACATGAATAATCTTTGCATAGATAGAATAGTGTTTTTCCGACGAGGATATTTTTATTACTTATCAACGGGTAATCTGTATTTTCTTTTTCGGAAAATTGCAAGATTTTATTTGGAATAAATTCTCTCGAAAATTGATGAGCATTACTTTTTGACTGATTGCCGACAATAGCTATTTCGTTAATACCGAAAATATATTTCTGTAATAGACCGCACCAAATGCCAAAAGAAGTTGGATAGCGTGTTATCGTATTTCCCAGAGATTGCAGCATTGACAAGGCACGTTCATTCCATTCTGGCTTGTTCAAAATAATGGATAGGTATTGCAAATTTTCTGCCATTACTGCGTTGCCTGAGGGGATGGCGCCATCGTAAATTTCTTTCTTGCGCACAACAATATCTGCCTGATTTTTTTCTGTAAAATAAAAAAGCGTTTCATTCTCATCACTAAAATTATTGAGCACATATTCTGTAATGGATGCGGCTTTTTCTAAGTAAGTAAAATTACCCGTTGCTTCTTGTAAATGGATGCAGCTCTGAATGAGGATTGCATAATCATCAATAAAAGCATTAAATTTTGCTTCCTTGTTTTTCCAAGTATGTTGCCATTTTTTGTTCGTCGTATCAAACATATTTTTTTCTAAAAAGGAAAAGCAATTTTCCGCCAATTGCAAATAGTGTTTATTACCCAATGCATTAAATGCCTTACATAATGCGGTTATCCCCATTGCATTCCAACCTAAAATTATTTTATCATCTAACGCTGGTCGAATCCTTTTGTTTCTTTCTGTCAATAATTTTTCTCTGCAGGTTTTTAAAACATGCTCTAATTCTTGAGGATTTATTTTTAAAGGAGCAGCAACTTCTTCGATCGTTTGCGGGAGCCATAGGATATTTGCATCTTCCCAATTTCCTTTGGTTTCTACATCATAGACCAAACAGAATATTTCGGCCTTATCGGCCAAAATACTTTCAATTTCTTCTTTTTGCCAAGTGTAAAATTTCCCTTCCATACCTTCGCTGTCAGCATCTAAGGCGGCATACCAACCACCAGTTTCATGCATCAATTCCCTTTCTAAAAATGATATAGTTTGTTCGATCGTATTTTTATAAGTTCTTTTTTTAGTAAGTTGGTAAGCTTCAGATATTGTTGAAATCAACAAAGCATTGTCATACAGCATTTTTTCGAAATGTGGGGCCAGCCATTTTTCATCAGTACTGTAACGCGCGAAGCCACCGCCAATCTGATCGTAAATGCCACCCTGAATCATTTTGTCCAAACTCAATAGTGCTTGCTGTTTGGCTTGTTCATTTTTGGTAAAATAAAATTGACGTAACAAAAATTGAATAGAAAATGACTGTGGAAATTTTGGGGCTTTACCAAATCCACCCCAAACGCCGTCGGCTTGTTTCAAGAGATTTTCTGTAGCCAGTTGTATATTTTCTTTTGTCAGAAAATTATTTTCCGAGTTTCGACTACCAATATTATTGGCGTTTTGTAAATGGGCAATTAGATTATCTGCCTGCGCCAAAATATCTTCTTTTTTTTCACTGAATGCCTTGTATACATTCGTTAAAATATCCGTCCAGCTTGGACGATTCGCATAAGGTTTTGGTGGAAAATAGGTACCTCCATAAAATGGTTTTGCGTCCGGTGTTAAAAATACATTCAGCGGCCATCCGCCCTGACCACTCATTGCCTGTACGGCGTCCATATAAATATGATCGATATCTGGCCGTTCTTCCCTATCTACTTTTATATTTATGAAATATTTGTTCATCAATTTAGCAGTGGCTTCATTTTCAAAGCTTTCTCTCTCCATTACGTGACACCAGTGACAGGCTGAATACCCGATGCTTACCAGAATAAGCTTGTCTTCCGATTTTGCTTTTTTTAATGCTTCATCTCCCCAGGGATGCCATTGAACAGGATTTTCAGCGTGCTGCAAAAGATAGGGGCTGGTTTCGTTTATTAGAAGATTGGCCATTGTGTATGGATTATTTGTATGATCTTAATTTATTTTCTCACAATAGAGAAGGCTAAGTTTTTGAATAACAAAGTTACTAATTACAAAGTTGACTAATTAATTTTTACTTTTGGGCAATGATAACCGAACAAATAGAACAACTCTTTGCTAACTATTCATCTGAGAAAATAGATCGAATCGAAAAAGTCCCTCAGAGTGGAAGCAGCAGACAATATTTCCGGATTTTCTCTGGAGATCGGACATATATTGCTACTTATAATTTGAATGGAAAAGAAAATGATGCATTTATTGCATTTACTTTACATTTTAAAAAGCTAAACCTTCCAGTCCCCTCAATTTACGCTGTTTCTGACAATTCTCTTTTATACCTCCAGGAGGATTTGGGGGCGCAATCTTTATTAAATATTTTGGAAGAAAAGGGCCATTGTGATGAGGTGTATGCATTATTTAAACAGGCATTAAAGCAACTGGCGAAACTGCAGATTAAAGGGCATGTAAATTTCAATTACGATCTTTGTCTCACTGCGCGCGAATTTGGTAAACAAGCTATACAAAGTGATTTGTTATACTTCAAATATTATTTTTTGGATACGCTTGGATTTCCTTACGACAAACAGGCTTTACTGAATGAGTTTGAAGCATTGGGGATTTTTCTGACACAAAACAAATACAAATATTTTATGTTTCGCGACTTTCAGAGTCGAAATATAATGGTAAAAAATAACGAAGTATTTTTTATAGATTATCAAGGTGGCATGCACGGAGCTTTGCAGTATGACGTTGCTTCTTTGTTATGGCAAGCCAAAGCCGGTCTCAGCGATAAATGGAAGACTTCGCTACTCGATTATTATACTGACGAAGTGAGTGCATTGCTTAAAACACCAATTGATAAGGAAAGTTTTAATAGTCAATACAAAGGATATGTTCTGATACGGTTACTTCAAGTTTTGGGTGCCTATGGTTTCCGTGGATTGTTCGAACGAAAAGCGCACTTTCTGACAAGTATTCCTTTTGCATTAAATAATTTGAAGTGGTTTGTCGAAAATCGCAGTATTGGGATAGATTTGCCAGAGTTTGAAAAAATATTACATTATTTGGTAAGCGAGGAGACTATTCAACGTTTTACACCGATAAAAGCAAAGGATAATACGCCATTAACTATTGAAGTAAATAGTTTTTCTTACCGAGAAGGTATTCCTAAAGATGAAACGAACAACGGGGGGGGCTTTGTTTTTGATTGTCGTGGTATTTTAAATCCAGGTAGAATAGAGGAATATAAAAGACTTTCGGGGCTAGATAAGCCTGTGCAGGATTTTTTGGAACAAAGTACTGAGATGAACAGATATTTAAATAGTGTATTTGATTTGATTGACATTTCTATGGAAAATTATATTACGCGTGGATTTGAGAATTTACAGATTAACTTTGGTTGCACAGGTGGACAACATAGAAGTGTATATGCAGCTACACAGACAGCTCGACATTTAAGAAATAAGTATAATGTAAATGTAATGTTACATCACACTAATAAAAGGAATTGGGTTAAGTAAAATGCGGATTTCATTGAAAAGATGGAAAGGGAAAATACTATGCGGGCAAATTCTCTGATCAAAAAATTTAACGTATTTGCCGCCTAATCATTACATTTGTCGCTCAAAACTTAATAAAATATAATTAGCAAGAAAAAAATTGTATGGCAACAACTTCTGATATTAGCCGCGGAGTGATTTTAAAACTTGATGGCAATCTATATTCTGTAGTAGAATTTGGAGAAAATAAAACGGCACGCGCTGCTGCTAAAGTATGGGCGAAATTAAAAGGTGTAGATAATAATCGCACAATAGAAAAAACCTGGAATAGCGGTGAAACTATTTACCCGATTCGCGTGGAAAAACAAACTTTTCAATATTTGTATAAGGACGAAACAGGCTTTAATTTGATGAATAATGAAACTTTTGAACAAATAGTTTTGAGCGAAGAAATGATAGATGCACCTCAGTTTTTGAAAGATGGCTGTGAAGTATTTGTATTTATTAATACTGAAACTGATGCTGCCATTGGCGCTGAACTTCCTGAAAAAATTATTTTGGAGGTCACATACTGTGAGCCGGGATTGAAAGGTGATACTGCTACACGCGCTACTAAACCTGCCACTATGGAGACAGGTGCTATAGTAAACGTTCCTTTATTTGTAAACGAAGGAGAATTAATTCGCGTAAACACCAAAACAGGTGATTACGTAGAAAGGGTAAAAGAATAAGAATACCAGTATGGATCACCCTTATTTTGCTTTTTCGATATTTGCAGGATACGCATTATGCGGATTATTCGTTCCTTTTATTTATAAAAAGGGCGTAAAAATCATCCATCGCTTTAGTGTGGATGGGCGACAAGCAAGATTTAAAAATACTGTCTGGTTTAGGAACTAACTCGGACACTAAACAAAAAGGAGTAAGGCGTTACCATTAGGTAAGTCTATGACCTCTGAAGCCCAACCCGTAGGCTCTGCCGTGAGTGGGTAGTTCACGTTATTCTTTTAATGACAAAGAAGATATTCTTTAATGATTGGTAGGTCTCAAAAAGAACGGATGTTTACAATATTGAATAGCAAAAAGACGAATCTGCAGATGACATATAGGTCTTAGATAAATTATTTTTTTAGCATAAGAAATTGCACTACTTTACAATATATTAATTTCTAATTAATCAAATTAATTTCATAAAATGGAATATAAACAAATACAGGAGCTCATAAAGACTATCAACAAAAGTAATATAGGTGAGCTGTCCATTGAAGAGAAGGACTTTAAAATTACTATTAAGCAAAAAAAAGAGAACGTACAAACTTTCGTAAATCCGCAACCTTTTCCTCAACATAACCTTCAGGCACCTGCACCTGTTACTAGTTTGCCTGCTGCAGCCCCTTCTGCGCCCCACCCTGCACCTACTACTGCTCAACCTGATAATTTGGTTACTATTAAAAGTCCGATGATTGGGACTTTTTATCGTCGTGCTTCACCTGATAAGCCCTTGTTGGCTGAAGTGGGTACCGAAGTAAAAAATGGGCAAACGGTTTGTATTATAGAAGCCATGAAGCTTTTTAACGATATTGAAAGTGAAGTGGAAGGTACCATCGTAAAAGTATTGGTAGATGATGCTTCTCCTGTTGAATATGACCAACCCTTGTTTTTAGTAGAACCAAATTAGTATGATAATTTGAAAAATGTGCTATAACACATCCTCAAATTTTCAAATTTTCAAATTAATAAAATGATTTTTAAAAAAGTATTAATTGCCAATCGTGGCGAAATTGCCTTGCGCGTTATTCGTACTTGTCGCGAAATGGGCATCAAGACTGTTGCAGTTTATTCAACAGCAGATAAAGAAAGCCTTCACGTACGCTTCGCCGATGAAGCTGTTTGCATAGG
This sequence comes from Arachidicoccus sp., assembly GCF_050436765.1. NCBI lineage: Bacteria > Pseudomonadati > Bacteroidota > Chitinophagia > Chitinophagales > Chitinophagaceae > Arachidicoccus > Arachidicoccus sp. The sequence continues at coordinate 20,786 of NZ_JBNQGD010000216.1, forward strand.
TAAGCCGCAAAGCATGGATTCTTACCTAAACATACAACGTATAATGGCGGCTGCGGAAATTACTAATTCAGATGCAATACATCCGGGTTATGGTTTTTTAGCAGAAAATGCAAAATTCGCTCAAATATGTAACGATCATGGTATTAAATTCATTGGGCCGACAGCCGAAATGATTAATATGATGGGTGATAAAGTGACAGCGAAAGATACAATGATTAAGGCAGGTGTGCCTGTCGTTCCCGGTGTAGAGGGATTATTGTCCAGTTTGGAGCACGCTTTGGAATCGGCTAAAATTGTTGGTTATCCTGTAATATTGAAAGCTACTGCAGGTGGTGGTGGTAAGGGTATGCGTGTTGTTTGGCAAGATAAGGACATGGAAAAGAATTACACCGCCGCAAAAATGGAAGCTGCCGCATCATTTAAAAATGATGGTATTTATATGGAGAAATATGTCGAGGAACCTCGACATATAGAAATTCAAATTGCTGGCGATCAATATGGAACTGTTTGTCACATGAGTGAACGTGATTGTTCTATTCAACGCCGTCACCAGAAATTGGTAGAAGAATCTCCTTCTCCCTTTATGACCAAAGAGTTGCGTAAAGCAATGGGCGATGCTGCTGTAAAGGCGGCGCAATGCATTAATTATGAGGGAGTGGGTACAATAGAATTTTTGGTGGATAAACACCGCAATTTCTATTTTATGGAGATGAATACGCGTATTCAAGTAGAACATTGTGTTACAGAAGAGGTGATAAGTTTTGATTTGATCAAAGAGCAGATCAAAATTGCGCAAGGTGAAAAGATATCAGGTAAAAATTATGAGCCAATAATGCATGCCATTGAATGTCGTATCAATGCAGAAGACCCGTTTAATGATTTTCGTCCGTCACCCGGGAAAATAAAGGTATTGAATACCCCAGGTGGGCATGGTGTGCGCGTAGATAGCCACGTTTATTCGGGATACACCATTCCCCCTTATTACGATTCCATGATTTCAAAATTGATAGCTGTTGCGCGTACGCGCGAAGAGGCTATCGATACAATGTATCGTGCTTTGAGTGAATATATAATTGAAGGTGATGGTTTAAAAACTACTATTCCTTTTCATTTACAATTAATGCAAAATGAAGATTTCCGCAAGGGTAATTTTACAACCAAGTTTATGGAAACTTTTGAAATAGAGAAATAAATTAATTAATCATAGAAACGGGCCTCTTTCAATTTTGAAAGAGGCCCGTTTCTATACAAGAGGGTGAGGTTATAATTTTTCGTAGAGTGCGCGTAGCTTTTCTCGTGTCATTATTTTTTCCCAATTTTCCCCTAAAGCATTTTCCCACAAAGGTTTCATGCCAAGAGAAACGTTCAGCATCTTATCAAATTGTTCTTCTGTCAGATTTTTACACAATCCGGTAGGGATATCGATATTGTGCTTCTCTACCATTCTTTTAAATTCAGCAGCTCCTTCAGGATAATATTCATCCAAATGATTCATCACAATGCAATTGCCAATGCCATGTTTGGTTCCCAGAACATAAGCCAAGCCATAGCTTACAGCGTGCGCCACACCTACTTGACTATAAGCGATACTCATTCCTCCGGCATAAGAAGCCATCATTAATTGATCATCACATTCGTTATCCCAAGCACTTTTTTCTAAAAATACTTTTTGACAAAGTTGTAAGGCTTTTTCTCCGTAACTTTTACTAAATTCATTAATATAGGTGCCTTGCAGACTCTCGATACAATGAATATAGCAATCCATGCCCGTATAAAAACGTTGATTTTTTGGAACGTTATGGATTAATTCTGGATCTAAGACTATTTGATCAAAAGGTGTGAAATCGGAATTCATCCCCAATTTCCTTTCAGGACCCGTCAATACACATGTGCGACTTACTTCTGCACCGGTGCCACTAATAGTAGGTATACCTACTTTATAAACGCCCGGTTTTCTTACCAAATCCCATCCCTGATAGTCTGCAGAGGAACCTTCGTTGGTCATCATTAATGAAACGGCTTTTGCCAGGTCCATAGTAGAGCCACCTCCAATACCGATGATGCCACTGACCTTGCCATGCTCTTCTTTTAGGAAAGCAGCTATCTTATCAACCTGGGTTGTTTTGGGCTCTAATGTAGTATCGGCGAAAATAACGCGGTCATTTTCTTTTGTGGGGATGCGTTTAAGTAAAGGATGATTTTCAAAAAAATGATCTACTAAAAAGACCATCGGCGCATTGTTGAGTCGGTGAGGTGCTAATATTTCATCGAGCTGACTAAAACTGCCTCTTCCATAGATTACATAATCAACCATTTTAAAATTGCGAAACTGTGTCATCTTTTGTGTTTTATAAAACAAAAGTATAGCGTAATTTTTAAATTAGCGATTAAAGATGAAATGTTTTGGTCCTAGAAATTCTTTTCTTTTATTAGGATGCATTTTGTTTTATGATAATAGACATAAGAAATAATTAAAATGCCGAATATCACCAAAGGGAAAATAGCATTACCATTAAGACCATCGACAGACCAATTGGCTACGCATGCCGCAATCATTGATATGCCGAAGCCCGCATAAGCCCATTCCTTGTAACGAGGTTTTATCATGGGTAAAATTAAAATAATGCCACCAATAACCTTAAAGACCGTCAATTCAATTCTAAAATGATCGGGGTAGCCTAAGTGATGAATGCCTTCTTTGGCAAGTGGTGTATTGAAAGTTAAAGCGGGCAATACAGCGTCGAATAGAAAGATGATGCTGGTAGTAACCCAGTAAATAATTTTGTGCTTTTTCATTGGAAAGATTTTTAGTTTTTATTTTTTAATTAAGCAACTTCTCATAATGAAGGCATACGACACCGGACGAAAATGCAATGGATTTTTTTAATTTCAGTGAAGTAATATGATTAGAATTACGAAATAGTGGAATCCCCGTTCCTAAAATTATGGGGTTGACAAATAGCCAAAACTCGTCGATCAGATTCAATTCCATTAATGATTGTGCCGCTCCTGGACTGCCAAACATTATAATCTCATTTCCACTTTTTTGTTTCAATGAAAGAATACTTTCCAACAGGTTTTGACTGATTATTATTGCATTAGGAATAGTTTTATTTTGCCATGTTTTTGATAATACTATTTTAGAAACAGAATTGTACCAGATGGAATGCTCTATATCATGTTGACTAGCATTGGGTTTTTGCGCCGCTGTCGGCCAATAATCATCCATCATTTCAAAAGTTACACGGCCATATAATGCGGTATCGGCCTCATTTGTACGTTGCGCTGCATAATCGAAAATTTCTTTATTAACTGTAATCCAATCCATCTCACCATTGGTTCGAGCGACAAAACCGTCAACAGATATATGCATAAATAATACAAGCTTTCTCATTAGTTTATTGATTTAAAAAATTTACTTCCATTAATGTCATTGCAGTTTGTAGTCTAAATAAAGTTGTTTTACCGAAGCCGCGAAGCTGGAGTAATGCCTGCTCATTAAATTTTTTAAGATGTTCCAACTCTGTGATGCCTATTTTTTCTGATGCACACCTTGCGATTTCGGGTAATTGAAGAAAGGATCCATTGGTGGGTTTCTTTTTTCGATCTTCACTATCACATTTGAGCCGAAATTCCACAATCTTTTGTATCAGGTCTTTCGGTAAGGAGTCATGCAAAGAGAATTGAATGGCTCCTTTCGACGTCTTGTAAGAGCTTAATTCTTTTTTGAAATTTTGAATACCCAAAGCTGTAGGATAGAACCCTAAATGATTTTTTGCCACTGCAAAATAAACCAATGTCTTGTTTTGTTTGTATGGAGGTATATTATGACTAATCATTTCTCTCGCATCGGGGGCGGCTTCGCAAATACTCAAAATTTTTTGTTGTTGTAATGTGTGGGGAGAAATGTATTCATCAATATTTTGAAATGATTGCTTTTTCATAATTTTTTTTAATTATTTTCTGCATACTTTTTAAAATTGTCAAGAATACTTTGCCAACCCTGCCGTTGTTGCTCAATTGAGTTGATATTTTCAGCCTCAAAGGTTTCTACAATTTTTGTTTTCCCATGTAACTCTGCGAAGTCAATAATCACTTTTCTGCCATCGTCAATTGTGTAAGCAATATGTTTGTTCGTCGTAATTTCGTTATAAACACCGCCAAAGTCAAAGCCAAAACTACCATCTTTGGCTTCCATTCTACAAAGAAATACTCCCCCCGCTCGTAAGTCGCTTTTGGCTTGCGTTGTGTGCCAATCTTCAGAAGCCTTGTTCCATTTGACAATGTGATCCGGGATGGTCCAATAGTTCCAAACTTTGGCAGCGTCTAGATTTACGACTGTTTCGACAGATATTAATTTATTTTTCTCCATAGTGGTTACTATTTGAATGATTTATTCCTTTATTAAGCATTTTCCAAATCGGCAATAATTATCTTTTTCATTTTCCAGATCGCGTGAAATATTCTGTTTGATTTTTCTACATCTCCGCTGCTTAAGAGTTCCGTCAATTTGCTCGGTATAATTTGCCATGAAAGCCCAAACTTGTCTTTTACCCAGCCGCATTCGACCTCCTTTCCACCCTCTGAAAGTTTACTCCAGTAATAGTCTATTTCTTCCTGAGAATCGCAATTGACCATCACGGAAATAGCTTCCGTAAACTGAAAAGCGTTTCCTCCATTTAAAGCAAAATATTCTTGTCCGTCCAAATTAAAGCTTACCGTTAATACGGATCCTTGAACACCTACCGGTGAATTATCAGGATTACGTGCGATATGTGTAATGGCAGAGTTTTTAAAAACGCTTGTATAAAAATTGGCTGCTTCTTCGGCTTGCCCATCAAACCAAAGACAGATTTTTGTTCTTTGCATGATAGTGACTTTAAAAGTTTTTAATTACATATTCTTATCAAAAGTAATCATCCATTGCATATCAAATTTATCGGTGAGTTGCCCGAATAAACCACCCCAAAACATTTTGTCAATAGGAACTTGTATATTTCCATCAACAGAAAGTTTGGAAAAAAATTCATGAGCCTCAGCCTCGCTTTCGGCAGCAAGAGCCATAAAAGAGTTGTTGCCTATTTTTAATTGATGCCCCATGGATTCACAAGCATCCGTTCCCATCAATACCTGACGGTTGCCTAAAGGCAATGCAATATGCATTATTTTATTTTTATCTCTTTCAGATACATTTTCTGCTTCCGGTGTATCGCCAAAACGCATTATTGTCGAAAATTCGCCACCAAAAACTGATTTGTAAAAGTTAAAGGCTTCTTCAGTATTCCCGTCGAAATTCAAATAGGGGTTAATCATTTTCATTTTTTTGAATTTAAAGTTGAAAAAATATTTTTTATTTGTTGTACGTGTCTTCTAGTGTGATAAATATTAAACCATACCCATTCCAGCCCTGTAAATTCTCCATATTGCGAAATTGCAAAATCCGTGCAAATAAGTAAAATATCTTTTTTTTCAACTGTTTCGATGATTTGCGCGATTATTTTTTTTAAGCCACTCGTCAATTTTTCTTTTTCTATCGGCGTAATTGACGGTGAGATAGATTCAGAAGATTTGTATTTTAACTCAAAATTTTCAAAGAGTGCTTTGCCCATTGCGACTTTTTCGTCAGGGGGTCTTTCTGTACTTTTTGTATGACCGTTTAATATTTCAACAAAAGCATAACTCTTGTATAAATGTTCACCCACCTGTGCTACTGACCAACTGCCTTCAAAAGGTTTTAGATTGAGTTGCGTTTCTCCTTTTGAATTTAATAATGCTAAAAGTTCATTTGTTACATCTTTAAAAGCATTGATTACTTCAGTTTTTGACTTCGACATTTTTCATTCCGTTTTAATAATATAGCGAAGTTAATCTCCCCATTTTTGTCTGCGGCTGTGTAAATACGGCAATTTTAGGGGGTGATTGCGGCAAGAAAAAAAACTAATGGAATCCTAACTTGTCTATTTTGCCTTGGATAAGCCGCTTGTCTTCAGGCGTTTTGGCTAATCGCAATGCTTCTATGAAACAGGCTGCAGCTTTGTGAACGTCTTTTTCTTTATAAAGTTGACCTAGCAAGGTATAATACAGATGATTTTGAGTGAGTTTTAATTTTTCCGCTTGATCAATAGCCTCTTCAACATTGTTGGCTTTTGACAAGGCAAATGTTCTGTTCATCGCAACCACAGGTGAATATTCCAATATCAGTAACTCATTGTATAATCGTAAAATATTTTCCCATTTTTCTTTTGTATCCTCTTTGTGTGTGTGCCAGTATGCAATTCCGGCTTCCAAATGGTATTTGGAAAATTGATTTCCTTCGGAGGATTGTTGTAAGAAATATTCTCCTTGCCTTATTAGATCTTTGTCCCAAAGTGTTTCGTCTTGATCATCGTATAAAATAAATTCTCCTTTTTCATTTATTCGTGCCTCAAAGCGAGAAGCATGAAAACTCATTAGCGCAAGTAAAGCACTCACGTTGGGAAGATTGGTTGGCTCATTTTCAATGAGTAAATAAGTTAGACGCATCGCTTCATGACAAAGCTCTTTTGCTAAAATATTTTTTCTCTGCGATGTATAATATCCCTCGTTGTACAATAAATACAATGTCCTTAATACCATATCTAGCCTGGCGTCAATTTCAATTGGAGAAGGTAAAGTAATCTCAATCTTTTTTAGACGTAACTTTTCTTTTGCTCTGAACAATCTTTTGTTAATCGTTTCTTTATTGGTCAGGAAAGCTGAAGCAATTTCCTCAATACTGAAGCCGCAAAGTATGCGTAATGCCAAAGCTATTTGTGCTTCCGCCGTAATCGAAGGATGGCAAATGGCAAATATCATCTGCAATTGGCTATCCTTAATATTCTGCTCACTTAAATCAATCTCTGTTTCTTCCAAAATGGCGTGCGAAAATTTTAATTGTGGAATTATTTTTTCGGATAAAATCTTATCCCGCTTCAAATAATTCCTCGCCTTATTTTTTGCCACGGTATAGAGCCACGCGTTGGGATTATCGGGTATACCTTTAATACTCCAGAGTTCTGTAGCTCGTAAAAAAGTATCGCTTGCAATATCTTCTGCCAGTTCGATATGTTGCATGCCAAAAGTTTTACAAAGTACGGCAACTATTTTCCTGTACTCCGTTCGAAATAAATGTGGAATTAATTTTTCTTCATTCATAAGATAAAGCTTTCGTAATTCTACGAAAGCTTTGACTGGCAAAATTACATTTCACTAATCTCCCTTACTTCCACGCTGCCACCGTTGGAAAAGCCTGGACATCCCTTGGCAATTTCGCAGGCCTCTGAAATGGAGTCGGCTTTTACAATGGAATAACCTCCAATAGATTCTTTGGTTTCTGCATAGGGACCGTCTGTAATAATAGTTGCGCTTTTTAAGACTTTTCCTGTTAGCTCCAAGCGGTTGCCTCTATCCACTAATTTGTTTTGTGCGGCAATACCGCCAATCCAATCTATCCAGCGTTTGGTTTCGGCCTGCATTTCTTCAGGAGAACCTTTAGGGATATTATTGGCATCCCGTCTGTAAATAAATAAGAATTCTTTCATTGTTTTCATCATTTTAATTATTAAAAACAAATAACAACTGAGGCAAACGAGATTGGACACATTTGCTTAAATATTTCAAAATAATATTGGCTGTGAAAATAATGTTTATTTAAGAACTGCCATCTAATTTTTCTACTTTTCCACACAAATGAGCTCACCCCGTGCTTTTAATTTATTTTTGAAAAAAAACTCCATTACTTATGCAATATATTATTTTTCTACGTGGTGTAAATGTAGGGGGCAGGACTATTAAAATGGCTGACTTGAAAGCTTGTATTGAAAAGGCAGGTTATAAAGAAGTACAAACTGTTTTGCAAACCGGCAATGTAATTTTGGAAACTTATGAAGTTAAAGCTGAGAAGCTGCAACAGAAGATAGAGGCACTTCTCTCTGCAACATTTGCTTATGCTGCAAGGGTGTTAGCAATTACTCCAGAAGAACTAGAAGGTATTCTTCAAGGGTCTCCGTTTAAAATAAATGACCCTGCATTTCATCGTTATATTGTTTTTACAAAAGAAGGTTTTGAAAAAGAACTGGTAAAAGATTCTGGCATTTTAGATAGAAAGATTGAAGAGATACAGATTGGGAAAAATGCAGTTTATTGGCGGGTGTTGAAGGGCAATACATTAGATAGTACTTTCGGAAAGTATCTTGGCAAAGTTGGCACAAAACACTTTATTACCAGTAGAAATAGCAATACGATTGAGAAAATAATGGCTAAATGTCTCTAATATGAACTTTTTGAATATCTAAATGTGAAAATGAGCAATGCAGGGTCTCCATATAGACAACATGTTTTCAGATAGTTTTTTAGGTATTGATATTGCCACATTATTCAGGGGTAGAAGGTTAACAAAAGTTTGAGAAATGTCTCTTTTTAGATTTTCTTCTAAAAAATGTATATTTTAACTATAATCAAGGGGAGGAGAATTGGGGCTTTTTTTTCTATCTTTATATAGAATAAAAATGGTGTATCTATGAAACACATATCTATTTTGGTACCGGAGTTTGCTATTTTAGGCAGTTTGGAAGGAGCGCGCCAGCTATTTATGCAGGTGAACGAATTTATGAAATCCAAGCAATCACCTTCATTATTTCAGGTGGAATTAGTGGGTCTTTCGCGTCAAGTAAAAGTAAGCGGGGGGTTATTTACAATCAATGTAAACGCATTAATAAGTGAAGCAAAGCAAACTGATTTGATAATTATTCCAGCCATTGAGGGCGATATGCAACTCGCCCTGGAAAAAAACAAAGATTTTATTCCCTGGATAAAAGATCAATACAACAAGGGGGCGGAAGTTGCAAGCCTTTGTCTCGGTGCTTTCTTACTAGCTTCTACCGGAATGTTGAAGGGCAAAAAATGTGCGACACATTGGATGGCCGAAAATGCTTTTCGCAAAATGTTTCCCGATGTTGAACTGGTAACCGAAAAGATTATCACCGATGAAAACGGTTTTTATTCCAGCGGTGGTGCATTCTCTTATCTTAATTTAATTTTGTATCTAATTGAAAAATATGCCGGACGTGAAATTGCTTTATTGGCAGCTAAAGTTTTCGCCATTGAAATTGACCGTGAAAACCAATTGCCCTTTACTATTTTTCAGGGACAAAAAGACCACGAAGACAAAGCCATAAAAACAGCACAAGAGTTTATTGAAAAAAATTATCAGGATAAAATTACCATTGAGCAGTTGTCGTCCATGCTGTCCATTGGTCGAAGAAATTTTGAGCGCCGTTTTAAAAAGGCGACTGCTAATACGGCCACGGAATATATGCAACGTGTAAAAATAGAAATGGCCAAAAAAAGCCTTGAAAATCCACTAAAAAATGTGACAGAAGTCATGTACGACGTAGGTTACATTGATACAAAAGCCTTTAGAAATACATTCAAAAAAATTACCGGAATTTCTCCTCTTGAATACAAAAATAAATACAAGGCCATAGTGGCCAATTAGAAAATATTTTGATTTTTGTAAGGAATGAATATATTTGCTTTTTATTTGACTAGTCAAGTATAATTCAAGTACATGCAAACAATTGATCCGGTTTTAAAATTCTTTCTCAATCTTACTATGGTGCAAGCGGTCATGGGGCGACGATTTGATGCTAAACTGTGTTTACATAGTGTAAGCCTCAACGATCTTATGATTCTATTGCATTTAAACAATGCGCCAGAACGACGATTGAGAAGAATTGACCTTGCAGAAAAGGTAGGTCTCACAGCTTCTGGTGTTACAAGACTATTGGCTCCTCTTGAAAAAATAGGGATGGTAAAAAGTGAAGCGGCTGAAAGAGACGCTCGCGTAAGGTATGTGAAGCTAGCTAAAGGAGGTCAACGTATTTTGAAAGAGGCTACTGCAACCGCCGAAGCAGCTGCCAATTATATGTTTCAAGGGGATACTAAAAGAATGGAAGAAGCGACAAAATTGTTAATTGAGTTGGGTGGCTCCATAAATTAATATTCTATGGGAAATAAAAAAGAGCTCAAACAAATGTACAAAGAACTGAAGCAGCCGATGGGTATATTTCAACTAAGAAATAAGGTGAATAATAGACGTTTTATTGGGGCCAGTAGTTCTTTAAATACGGTTTGGAACTCACTTCATTTTCAACTAAAAAATGGTATGCATCCTTATAAAGAATTGCAAGCT
>NZ_JBNQGD010000217.1:0-5318 GCF_050436765.1 Arachidicoccus sp.
TATCGCGTATCATGGATATTACGGCTACTTTCATTTTTGAGTATGGGGCTTTTGGACTAACACGATATTATTGAGGTATAATTCTTTTCCCTTGGGCAAAATGCTTTTAAGAAGCAATGCGCAACTATTTAGTATAGAATAAGTAATAATGCGAAAAGCGCTTCTAACAATGGGAATCTTTTGAAGACGCGGGGCGATATTTTGATGAATATACATCTCCCATAGTTGAAAAATGGTAGTTACGGAACAACCTATTTTATCTTGCATTATTACTTCAAATCCATTCTCTTCAAGAATATGTTTAATCGCGAAAGAGGTATAACGCGCGAAATCATTGGGGACTTCGTGTTCGCATATTGAAAAAGGGCAGGTGATGAGCAGATGGCCTCCCGGTTTTAATACTCTATTTATCTCCTTTAAGATTTCCTTTAAATTAAAAATATGTTCAAAAACCTCTGTAGAAAATATGGAGTCGAAATATTCATTTTCGAATGGAATTATTTTTCCATTATAAAATACATCTACATTCTCGTTTTCATGAGAATGACCGTCACCTTCATAGTCTACTCCAATATATCGCTCTACAGAAAATAAGGATTGGTATGGCTTTGCACCACAACCAAAATCCATCATTATCCCTTTTAATGATGGTACATTCTTTGAAATGGCTTTTAATAAGCCCTGTCTGGTAAGGTAATTAGGCGCAAACAAGCCTGGATTAAATTCTTTAGGAATTTGAGAATAATTCATTGAAAGCTATTTTCTTTAAACTCGGGTAAAAATAGTGTTTTATTATAAAGGTGCTTAAAATTAAGTAAAAAACTTGCTGGGAGAAGTTTGTCGGGAATCCTAGGCTAGCAATCCTTAAAAGCTCTTATATTTGTTTAATTACAAGGATTAAAGAAAACGAATGCTTTCTATCATCATTATTAATTTTAAAAGTGCGCAATTAATTTCTAATTGTATTCAATCTATTAAGAATGAAACAGCAACAATTAATTATGAGATTATTGTGGTAGATAATAGCGATGATGTAGATGGATATAGATTAATCACGCAAAATTTCCCGGAAGTCATTTGGCTAAATATGGGTTATAATGCTGGTTTTGCACGGGCAAATAATGAAGGTATTAAAATAGCAAAAGGTGAAACTGTTTTATTACTGAATCCGGACACAATAAATTTAGATGACGCTATTGAACGAGTATACCTGAAGTTTTCCAGGTCTGCATACGTCGCTTGCGGTGTACAATTGCTGAATGAAGACAAATCGCCACAGATATCCGGAAACTTTGCTATGAGAGGCGGGCTAAATTATTTACTTCCGTTGCCTTATGTTGGAAATTTCTTAAAATGGATAGCTGAGAAGTTGAAAGTAGAGAAGCCTAATATTCCACAGGCCTCCGCTTTAGAAGAAGTGGACTGGATTAATGGCGCGTTTTTAATGGTAAAGAGAAATATAATCGAAAATGCAGGCATGTTGGATGAAGATTTTTTCTTATATGCCGAAGAAGCCGAATGGTGCGGAAGGCTTCGAAAACAGGGTAGGTTGTGTATTTACGGAGATTGCCATGTTTTGCATTTACAAGGTGAAACTGCAAATGACGCTTTTAATTCTGAAGGCAAAGGATATTACAATTTGTATGATCGAAAAGGATTACAGATAATGGTTTCCAATTTTGTACGAATAAGAAAACAGTTTGGGATGTTCTGGTTTTTGTTTGATTTATTCGTGTATAGCTTTACGATTCCGGTATTTTTTGTTGCGGGCTTCTTACACCATCTTTTTGTTTTGAAGAATCCCTTTGGACATTTTCCAAAAGCCTCAAAATTTAGCGTGAATATCTTTTATTTATGGAAGATAACGCCAACAATATTAACCAATAAACCGCATTTTTATAAGATATTATAAAAAATCAGCCGTTTTTTTTGCAATGTTTTTCCAATAAAAGTGATGATAAAAACGTTCAACAGTTGGATCTGCAATTGTTCTTCTTTGTTCTATAATAGCCTGCGCAAATTGTGTTACATCTTCGTCTTCGACTATTTTTAATTTGTCGCCTGCGACATCAGTGGGAATACCAATTGCACCACTCTTAAATGAGACAGCTGAAGTCCCGAAGGATAAGGCTTCCACGAGTTTTGTTTTAATACCACCGCCCGTCCAGATTGGGTTTAAGAATATTTCAGCGCCCTTAAATACAGCATCAATATCGTCTACAAATCCTTTAATAATAATATTTTCCGACGCATATCTTTTTACTTCTTCCGGAATATTCTTTCCACAAATTAATAATGCAAAGTTTTTGTCTATGGCTAATAATGCCGGCATTATTTGTTGTAGCAATAAATACAATGCTTTGTCGTTCGGCCCGTAACCAAATACACCGTTGAATAAAAGAAGAGTCCGTTGTTCTGCGATATGAACTTGCTTTTTAAGTATTGTTACGGTTTTCTTTTTTTCTTCTAACGGCAATGCTTTTTCTATTTCGGTTCCATAAGTAATTACAGTAGTCTTATTTACAGTTAAGTGAAAATGACGCAATGCATATTGCCTGTCCTCTTCCGTAATAAAAAAAGAAAAATCTGCCATCCGATGCACTGTTTTCTCGTAAGAAAATAATAGTCGCCACCACCATTTTTTTAAGTTTTTGAAGCGTAAGGTTTCTATATTATGCGAATGGATAATCAAATTTTTCTTACAAAAAAATTGAAGTAAGATACCCAACATCCCCATATATGGATGCTCTATAATGATCGTATCAATATTATTTTTTGAAATTATTTTTTTTAATTTAAAGAAATAGAATAAGTTGATATAGCGCATCGATGAATTTGAAAATATCGCTGAAACATTGATTCCACCCGTATTCGACAAATCGTTATTTTGGGTAGAAACGCAATATATGTTCGCGTCATTTACGAGATATTTGTAAAAAAGGAAAATTCCTTTTTGTCCACCGGACTGCGCAGGTAAAAACTTGTAAGGTGCTATAGCTAATATATTCTTCATCCGGGTTTAGTTTTCCACTTTTTTTTCTTTTTTCCAAATAATAAAAATAGAAAAGGCAATGGACAACCAGAACAGAATATTAGCAATATAAACAATGGTTTGTGAAATTTTAAGAACGTTCGGTTCAAACCTGAACATAATCTCATGCTTTCCTGCTGGCACTGCAATTCCCCGCAAGGCGAAATCAGATTTTACATAATTCGTTTTCTTCCCGTCAATATAGGCGTTCCAGCCTGCAGGATAATAAATTTCACTTAAAACGGCAAATTGTGGACTTTTAGCACTTGTCGCATAGCTGATTGTATCATTATCATATTGCAACAATTTAATAGTTGCAGTGCTGTCGAAACTTATGGAAGAGCCAATGTCAGACATAAACTTACTTTGTACAATAGCCGTATCTTTCGCATTAAAATGTCCTATAGATTCTATCTCTTGCAAATCTGAAGGCACATATTGTATACCTTTTACAAACCAAGCTGCCCCTAGTGCGTCAGGATTTGTTTGTACAATTGGCTGCCCTTGTTTATCTGGCGAGATAATATAACGTGTATCCAGCATGTTTAAGACAGAAGGGTTTATCTTTCCGCTTAATTGACTTGCAACTAAATCCTGGTAAACACTCAGTTTTGCCGGGTGATAACCTCCAATTGACCGATGAAAATAGGACGTAATGGCGTCTGTAAATGGATCTCCTGATGTAAGATTTAATACGCGGTAATGTGGTGATTTATCCTGCATTATTGCCAGATCTGCAGAAGTTGGTGTGAAGCTGCTTGCCTGCAATTCGTCGGGTTGCATGTAATTAGACGTGTTCAAATAGGTATTATCTACTTTCAATAAATCAAATGTATTGATAACTAAAAATGCCGCTAAAATGACGGCTGCACTGAGGGCCTTTTTTGCAAATAAATACAACCCGATGATTATAATCACTGAAAATAAAACGACTCGACCAATACCGGCTAAAAACATGCTCTTACGTGCATCTTCAATGGAATGGATAATACTGCTGCCATTGATTTGAGGTTGCATTAGAAATTCTTTAAGGGAGGCATCGCTTAGTGAGTAATCATTGCCAACATATACAAGCAGCAGCAGTGCTATAAATCCGCCTAATGCGTATAATATTTTTTTGAAATTCTTCTGTAAAAATTCTTGCGCGGCATCCTTATAGAATAGCTTTTGCAAGCCTACAGCTGCCATCAAAGGAAGAATTAATTGTGGTATTACCATCGCCATGGAAGGGGCCCTAAATTTGTTATACATAGGGAGGTAATGGAATAAAAACAAATTGAAACTTTCAAAATAACTGCCCCAAGCCATTAGTACACCAAACAATGTAACAACTAATAACCACCATTTATGCTTTGATTCTATTGCAACCCATCCAATGATCGCTAACAATACGATGAGTGTGCCGGCATATACAGGTCCTGACGTAAATGGAACGACCCCGCCCCAATATTTTGACAATACAGAACGCATCACCATATTTAACTGTTGAGGCGCCATTTTCCCATTAAGTTGTTGCCCTAATTGCATGGCATTATTGTAAACATCCGAGCTTTCGTCGAACATATTACCGGTACTTCCCCCAAATGCATTAGGCATAGCAAGTTCCAATACTTCAGCTTTACCCATACTATATTGAAACGCATAACTTTCATCTAAACCAGAAGTTTTAGTTACTTTCTTGATACCCTGACTAGTAACATCTAATGCACTACCACCGCGAATTGTATACTTTGCATATTGATAGGTTGGAAAGATACCTAGGGCAGAACTGCCTAAGCCAATGAGACCTGCCAATAATGCTAGGGAAAGTGCGGCAACACAATGTTTTATTTGTCGGGTTTTGATCCAATTAATGACGTAGAAAATTGTCATTATGGCAACACAAATCAGGAAGTAATAAGTTATCTGGGGATGCCCTGCACTTATTTCTAAAGTGGCAAATAATGTACTTACAATTGATCCGAGTGCATATCGTTTTTCGTATAAAAGAATTAAGCCGGCTAACATTGCAGGCATATACGCCATTGCCAACATTTTCGTCTCGTGACCAGCTACAATGATTATTGGCGTATAGGTGGCATAGGCAAATGCAAGACTTGCAAGAACTCCAATTATAGGTTTTATACGGAATGACTGGGTAAGAATATAAAAGCAAATGCACGCCAAAAAGAAGAAGGAGATAGGTTTTGGAAGCCAAAGTGTAAGAATATCGCCGAAGTTTGGCAGGAACGAATGACCATCCATAGCCACCTGATAATTGGGCATGCCACTAAATAAATGAGTATTC
>NZ_JBNQGD010000218.1:0-13211 GCF_050436765.1 Arachidicoccus sp.
ATTATAATCGAGACATAGCCCGCGTAACAGTTTATCAAACCCTTAATTTTTACAAAAAACATTAATTCTCAAAAATTATTGCTATGCAAATAAAGAAAATCATTACCCGTATCTTGCTTTTTTCTCTTACCCTTTATTTTGTCGCTTGCAAAAGCGATAGACAGAAAAGTATCACGATTAGTGGGGCTTTCGCACTGTACCCTCTAGGTGTAAAATGGACAGAGCAATATAAAAAACTACATCCCGATGCTCGCTTCGATCTATCTGCTGGCGGCGCAGGCAAGGGGCTCACCGATGTGCTTACCGGCGCGGCTGATCTAGCTATGTTTTCCCGTGCGTTAACGCCTAGCGAACAGCAAAAAGGTATTGTTCTTTTTGCGGTGGCGAAAGATGCTGTGTTGCCAACATTCAGTGCAAAAAATCCTTTGGCAGATTTGATTCACCGCGAAGGACTCACCCACGACCAGTTAAAGAATATTTATTTGTCGGGGAAAAGTATTACCTGGGGGAGTGTATTAGATACAATTGTGAATAATAATATTTCTGTTTACACGCGCTCCGATGCTGCCGGTGCGGCAGATACATGGGCAGCTTATTTCGGTGGTAAGCAGGATAATATAAAAGGTACGGGTATTTATGGTGACCCGGGTTTGGCAGATGCAGTAACTAAAGACGCAAGTGGAGTGGGTTTCAATAATGTGGCTTTCGTTTATGATATTTCTACCGGCAAAAAAAGACCAGGCATAGAGGTAATTCCTATCGACCAAAACAATAATCGCATAATAGATCGTCAAGAAAACTTTTACGATAATGCGGATAGTGTTTTAGCCGCTATTGCAGACGGACGTTATCCATCACCGCCTGCGCGCGATTTATATTTTCTTACAAAAGGAAAACCGACTGATCCTGGTGTTATTGCATTTTTGAAATGGATATTGACTGATGGGCAGCAATATGTGAAAGCCGCAGGCTACGTGCCGTTACCTGCAGAAAAAATTCAGGGACAATTAGATCAATTGAAATAATCACTAACTATAGAAACAAGACAAGTAAGATGACGACGTTTTTCTCTTTTCCCAGAAAATGGGTAGATAATATATCAAATAGCTGGTTAAACGTGGGCGTATTCTTTCTCTTACTGTTGCCATTGGCAATAGGATTAGGATTGGTGCTAAAGTCGCTGCCTATTTTTCACAGCCATTCGATAAGCAGTCTCATTGGCTCTTCCGACTGGTCACCCATGGATGGCAGTTTTGGCTTCTACGCGTTCATTGCGGGTTCGCTGGGGGTAACGTTGTTGTCTTTTCTCTTGTCTGCTCCCGTGTGCTTGCTCGCGGCAATATATCTTACGCAGTATGCACCGAAGTGGCTTACAGAAAGCATGTATTTTGTGATTGATGTGTTGGCAGGAATACCGTCAGTTGTATATGGCGTGTGGGGAGTTTTGGTGATTGTGCCATTGATTGGCGACCATGTTGCGCCTGCATTTGGGTTTTCTTCCACTGGGTATTGTTTGTTATCGGGTGGCGTAGTACTTGCTATAATGGCCGTGCCCTATATGCTGAATATGCTGATAGAAGTATTGCGCAGTATTCCGGTAGAATTGAAAGAAGCATCGCTCTGTTTGGGCGCTACGTATTGGGAAACGATAAAATGGATTTTACTACGCGAAGGGAAAACAGGTATCATCGCGGCTTTGAGCTTAGGTATATCAAAAGCATTGGGAGAAACCATCGCGGTATTGATGGTTGTTGGCAATGTGGCACAGGTTCCGCATAATGTGTTTCAGGCGGCTTATCCTTTGCCAGCCTTGATAGCTAATAATTATGGTGATATGATGTCTATACCACAATACGATGCCGCATTGATGTTTTCTGCATTATTGCTGTTTATTATCATTATTATTTTTAATGCACTTACAAGCTTGCTGGTGTATAGAAGACTGCCAAACAATTGACACAAAAATTATACAATGAAAAATAAAAAACAAATAGAAGAACAGGTTTTTCTCTGTGTAATGCGGCTGGTTACTGCCAGTATTATTCTCGTGTTCTTTCTTATCATTTGGGTAATTATACAAAAAGGCTGGCGCGCACTTTCCTGGGAAATGATTTCGCAAGAGCCGCAAGGTGGTTTTTATCTGGGTAAAGGCGGCGGTATCTTAAACGCGATTATTGGTTCGCTATATCTTGCTTTCGGATCTACTTTTCTTGCTGTGCTTATCGGGTTGCCGGTTGCATTGGGAATGAATGTGCATTGGGTGCGCAATAAACGGTGGGTGAATATTTTGCGGTTTCTATTGGATGCATTGTGGGGCGTCCCTTCCATTGTGTTTGGCGCATTTGGTTTTGCATTGATGACCTATTTTCATTTACGTGCCTCATTGCTCGCCGGTATCATTACGGTTACCTTATTTATTGTGCCTATTTTTATTCGCGCTTTAGATGAAGTAATACGGACTATACCCGGTGGTTTGTTGGAAGCCTCCTATTCACTCGGTGCGACGCGCACGCGCACTGCCTATGGTGTATTTCTCCTTCAGGCATTGCCTGGATTTATTACAGCGTTATTATTGGCGTTTGGACGGGCCATTGGTGATGCGGCTTCTGTTTTATTTACAGCCGGCTATACCGATCATATCCCGCAAACACTACAAGAACCTACTGCCACGCTGCCCTTGGCCATATTCTTTCAACTTAGTTCACCCATAGCTGAGGTGAAAGAAAGAGCTTACGCCGCAGCATTGATATTAACAGGAATTATTTTGCTTACAAGCATTATATCGCGTATGGTATCGAAGAAATTTAAGAAAAATATTTTGTAAAAATTTTATCATAAAAATGCCAAATTCCCCTATTGTTAGCATAAGGAACCTGAATGTGCAAAGTGGGCATTCGTCTATTTTGAAAAATATCAATTTAGAAATCCCGCGCAACAAAATTACCGTATTGCTTGGTCCTTCTGGATGCGGCAAAACCACGCTACTCAAGTGTTTGAACCGATTGACAGATTTGCACCCGCAATTGCAGGTAGGTGGCGAGGTGCTGATAGATGGTGAAGATATTTTTCACCCTAAAAAGGATATTACGGAGGTGCGGCAAAAACTGGGACTACTTTCTCAAAAGCCGTTTCCGTTGCCGATGTCTATTTATAAAAATATTACTTACGGGTTGAAGATAAAAGGTATCAAAGACAAAAGCCGACTGCGCGCGAATGTTGAGCGAAATCTGCGTGATGCGGGTCTTTGGGCGGAAGTGAAAGACAGGTTGCATACGCCGGGGGCAAGATTATCAATTGGGCAGCAGCAACGTTTGTGTCTTGCAAGGGGATTGGCCGTTGGACCAGAAATTATTTTGGCAGATGAACCTACGTCTGCACTTGATCCTATTTCCAGTAAAAAGATTGAGGAAAAGTTTTTAGAATTGAAGCAGAATTATACGCTGATTGTGGTAACGCATATCTTGCGCCAGGCGAGACGCTTGGGCGATCACATTGTGTTTATGTATTTTGGCGAAATAGTAGAGCAAGGAACGCCGGAACAAATTTTTGGCAATCCACAATCGGATATTTTAAAAGAATACTTGCGTAGTGGGCATTAACGGGACCGTCGGTAAGGTCAGCTGTTCCATAAAAAGGATTTTGCTTTTATTATTTGTAGTGAATTTGAGTAGTAAAGAAAAATGGAGAATTGTAAAAATGCGAAAGAGGTTTTTTACATAAGTATCATTGTTTTGTAATCCATTGGGGTAGTTTTGCAATGTAGATAGAATGAGATTGAGGTGACGCATTAATCTTTAATCAGCGGGTCTAGGGTTCGAGTCCCAACAGGGTCGCAAAACAAAAGTCGCAGGCTGTTTTAAGTCAGATAGCTGAACCCCTACTTTACCGGAGCTGACCGTTATTTCTGACTGGCTTTCTTTTTCGAAAGCGTTGATCTCAAATGAAGTGCCCAATACAATGACATCGCTCCCATTGGTTTTTACAACAACAGGGTTCTTCTCCTTATGTACTACCTGAAAATAAGCATCGCCGTTTTTCAGCAACAGGGTTCTGCCCCCCTTTAAATTCTTCCGGATAACTAATGGTTGTCCCTGAATTCAGCCAAACTTTTGAGCCATCCGGTAATTGCAACTGAACCTGTTTACCATAAGCGGCATATACCGTTTTCATGATCTCAGGCTTTGAATTATTCAATAAAACATATCCACTGACCAGTATCAATATAGCTGCAACAGATGCCACGACGCGAAACAAGGACCTGTGCCAGATCGGGATAATCGGAGTTGCTTCCTTATCAATACGCTCATTCAGCGCATTTTCTACCCGGTCGTATATTTCCCCATCATAAAGGCTGTTTAAAGGGTTTTCGCTCATAGGCTGTTCCATCTGTGAAAGAATGATTTCGTAAAGTTGCGGGCTTTCCTCTTCCATATGGAAATAGGCGAGCAACTGCTCCACTTCCTGCGGCGAAGCCTTTCGTTCGAGATACCTCGTAAAAAGGTCTGTTAATTGCTGGTCTTTCAATTTGTTTGATTTCTTACACTTAAAATATACCCTTCGTAGGATCATCATCTTTTAGTTGCTTCCAGATCAAATAAATGATGGCAGCAACTGTAAGAAGGATAGCTATAAAAATTATTAAAAAAACAGGGTCCTCAAATATGTGGTCAGGTAACATAAGCAGCTATAAACAACTGCTCACAACAGGCTTATCGACGGCCTTATATGGGTAATACGGGCGGAATCAAGCGAACATCGGCTCAGGTGAAGAAAAAAAGAAATAATTTATCAGTGGTTGTCACTTCCCTTTTTAGGTTGCACACATTTACCACATTCGATTGCACACGTCATACTGCATGAATCAAGTTAGTGCTGATTTCATTAACACGATGTTATGAGGATTAGAGGCCGAAATTTGTACTGAGATATGAATTTCGCGCACCAATGAAAGAATTCGGGAAAAGATATTGAAGATGACAGGCTTTAGATTTACTTTCCATGACATTCAGATATGGAATTTAAAGCATAAACTATACACTTAATTCAAAAGGTTTTATTTAGGCTAAGACAAAAGGCGTTTTGGCTTAATAGGGATCGGAAAGGACATTGACCTTTGTTCGATAAAAACAGTCAAAATGAAAGCAATAAGAATTAATGAATTTGGCGGGCCTGAGGTGATGAAAATAGAAGAAGTGGAACGCCCGGTACCCAAGCCAGATGAAATACTGGTAAAAATGTATGCAAGCGGCGTGAACCCGGCGGACTATGTGGTGAGGCAGGGAGGCAATGAAATCTTAAAACCTTTCTTAAAGTTACCGCTCGACCTCGGTATAGACGGGGCCGGTGAAGTGGAGGAAACCGGCAGTGAGGTGACTGGCTTTAAAAAGGGTGACAGGGTGTACGGTATCCCTAATTTTTTACAGGGTACCTATGCAGAGTTTATTGCTGCTAAAGCAAGTCAATTTGCTGCCATGCCCAAAAACCTTACCTTTAACGAAGCCGGTGCGATACCCTCCTGCGCATTAATGGCCTGGGATGGCATTGAACTCGGTAAAGTAAGTGCAGGGCAAAGGGTACTGATCAACGGCGCTGCGGGGGGCATTGGAAGCCTGGCCCTGCAATTTGCCAAGGCAATGGGCGCTTATGTGATCGCAACGGCTTCACCGCATAACTTTGATTTTTTAAAGGAACTGGGAGCAGACGAAACGGTTGACTATAAGGACACCAATTTTGAGGGTTTAGTGAACGGTATCGACGTAGCGTTCGATGCCTCACCTGAATTTAACGAAGCGTCCCGGATCAGCATGGCGAAGGCTTTAAAGGATGGCGGCAGCTTCGTTTCCGTCCAGCTTCCGTATCCTTTCAGTGCAGCGGTACTTGGGATACTCGCCGGTAAACATGGAGAAGCAAAAATGATCAGGCGGGAACGCGATGCGGCGCGATCATTGGCCGACGTCGCAAAGTTGATTGAGGAAGGCAAGGTAAAGGTTGTCATCAGCAAAGTATATCCTTTGGAAGAAGCCGCAGCGGCGCATACGGCTGTCGAAACAAAACATGTGCGAGGTAAGATCGTGCTGGAGATCAGAAAAGAGCATTAAAATGATACGGATTAAAACGATCAGCGAATTTCACAGGTTCCGGCAGCTGCCGCCGCCGGAACATCCGCTGATCAGCGTGACTGAAATTGAACTGGTCAGGCGAACAGTGGAGCCGCAATCGGCTTCCTGGTGCTATGACTTTTATGCCATTGGCCTGAAGCGGGTTTCGTTTTCAGAAGCTATCAACTTCAGGTATGGACAGCAACCTTATGATTTTAATGAAGGCATCCTGTCCTTTGTAGCGCCCAACCAGTTACTGAGCCTTTCAGTAGATACCAAACAGGAAACCACACAGTCAGGATGGCTGCTGCTCATCCATCCTGATTTTTTATGGAACACTGCACTGGCTAAATCCATCAGAAAGTATGACTTTTGGGATTATTCGGTTAATGAATCGCTGTTTCTTTCCGCTAAGGAGGAAGCTACCCTTATCCAGGTCTTTCAAAATATCCGGCAGGAGTATCACACCAACCTCGACCGCTTCAGTAAACAGCTTATTATTTCACAAATAGAAACTTTGCTGACCTATGCCGACCGTTTTTATCACCGGCAGTTCATTACCCGGGAAAAGAGCAGCCACCAGCTATTGGAAAAACTGGAGACCTTACTGGAGGATTATTTCAGCAGTGACCAACTGATCACCAAAGGACTGCCTACAGTTCAGTATGTGGCAGAAATGCTTCATGTGTCCCCGAATTACCTGAGAGGCTTGCTCAAAGTCCTTACCGGTCAAAACACACAACAGCTCATTCATGATAAACTGATCGAGAAGGCCAAGGTAAAGCTTTCCTTAACGGAGCTTTCCATCAGCGAGATCGCTTATGAACTCGGCTTTGAACATCCGCAGTCGTTCACCAAGCTGTTCAAAAGCAAAACTAAATTATCCCCTTTGGCTTACCGGCAGGCACTTACAGGTAGAAGCAATTAGCAATAAAGAAAGAAGAAATTCGGACAAAGCTATTGGGGGGTCGCGCATCGTTTAGTGATAAGGCCAATCAGCAGCCGAGTATTTTTGGACTGTATTGCCTATTATGCCCCTATTAGCTTGCCATAAGGTGCGCAATCAAATGTGGTAAATGTGTGCAATTAAAACAACGTAGTAACAAAAAGAAATAATTTATTAGTGGTTCAGCATATAAGCAAGCAGCAATACCAATGCGGTTTCCTTTGAGCCGAAGAAATGGGTCTGTATCATGCGGGAGGCTTTGACCATATAGTCATTGATAGTCGAGGTCGAAATACCCAAGAGGATGCTGACTTCTTCATAATGAAGCGGCTAAATTGCTCAAAAAGAAAGGTTTTATAGAGGGTAGAAAACCCAATTATTTTATATCTGCACAGATTGCAGAAGCAACAGGACAAAGAGCAGAATATATTAAAAATAGAGGATTTAAAGACGACCATTACAAGAAAATGGTCATAAATCTCCTTGAACAATACGGCAAAGCGTCTAAAGAAGATATTGACAAATTGCTGCTAGACCTGCTTCCTATTGTTTTAGATGAAGCACAGAAAAAGAATAAAATACGGAACTTGTTGTACGCTATGAGCTCGAAGGATAATATAATTAAAAATGAAGGAAGTAGAATCAAACCACAATGGGTTTTAGTAAAGAAATAGGTAAGTTTAGTAAAGAATTTAAGTAAAGTATGTTGTAAATGATTGATTATTAAACAATTGCCTTTACTAAAATATGTGATACAATAAATAATTAGATAAAGTTTTCAATAATAATTAATTCAAAGAAAATTGAAACCATATTGGAATATGATCTGAAACAGTTCTTGCTTCACTTAGATTATCAAACGACTCGTAAAATTTAATAACCCCTGAGTTAATGAAATTAATTCTTTGTGCATTATAAAATATATTATCAAATTCAGATGCGAGGCACTCATTATTCACTCATTCCATCTTTAGAGTTGTCTTTTGATCTTCAAAAATTGGTTTATATCCCATTTTTTTTAATGAAAAAAAACGGTGTGGGACTCCGGGCAATTAAAATCACCATTAAAAATTAAATTTTTATCTGGATATTCTGCTGGAAGGAATCTTAATAACTTATGTAAAAAGGATATAAACGCGGTTCTTTCTTAGATTACTTTAAAGTGCAAAATTGACTCAAAAAATCGCTTAATCTTAATTTTTAGACTAATTTTTTCTCCATTTCTGTTTGTCTTGTAGATATTAGCTGTGAAAAATCGCCATTTTAAATAAATTTAATCTAATAAATTCTACCTTTATTGGCAGTTAGTCTAATAAATTCTACTTTTGAGTTGTAAAAAGCATTTTAGTCTAATAAATTCTATGATATGGCAAATTTTCGCGAAATAGTCTTTGCGTCTTCTGACAAAGCTATATCTAAAAAGATACAGCAGCAGGTCAAAGTAGGGCAGCTCAGAAAGATTGCCCCGAGAATTTATACATCTAATCTGGCGGATGAACCTAAAAAAATAGTTTTACGGAATTGGTATATTATTCTTTCTCATTTATTCCCTGGTGCTATCCTCAGTCATCGGAGTGCTATTGAAGGAAAGCCGGTGGATAATCAAATCTACCTCACCTATTCATCTGCAAGGAATGTGCAATTACCAGGACTTACCGTGCACTTGTTAAAAGGATTTGACAAAGAAATCGGGACAGTACTCTTTTTTGAAAATCTGTATCGCTCTGCCGAGCCGAGGGCATATCTTGAAAATATGGAACAGACCCGTAACACCTCAGGCTTTCCTAAAATATTGCCGCGTGATATGTTGGAAAGTAAAATGGAAGCTATTATCAGAACGAGGGGAGAAAATGAATTGAATAAAATAAGGGATGATGCAAGAGGGCTTTTATCTGCATTGGAAATGGAGAAAGAGTTTGAACACCTGAGCAAATTAATCAGCGCTTTATTATCTACACAACCAGCACGTATACTGAACAGCGATGTCGCGAAAGCGAGGGCTCACGGAGAGCCGTTTGATCCAGATAGGATAACCCTTTTTAACTTGCTATACGATGAATTGGCAGGCAATGACTTTAAGAACTATCGGGACAGCAATGTAACAAATAAGAGTTATCATTGTTTTGCATTTTTTGAAAGTTATTTTTCTAATTTTATTGAGGGAACGGAATTTGCAGTTAGCGAAGCTAAGGAAATCATCACAACAGAGACACCACTCCCTGAAAGGGATGAGGACTCTCATGATATTTTGGGTACATATCAGATAGTGAGTAACCAAAAAGAAATGCGTATATTGCCGGAATCGGCAGAGCATTTATTGGGTTTATTGAGGAATCGGCACGAAATATTATTGAGAGCAAGAGTTAGTAAGAAACCTGGGCAGTTCAAAGATCTGAATAACCGCGCAGGTGATACGGAGTTTGTTGACTGGAAGTTGGTAGCAGGTACACTAAAAAAAGGCTATCAGTGGTATACATTGCTACAAGATCCATTTGCAAGAGCTTGTTACATGATGTTTCTTATCTCAGAAGTACATCCGTTTCTTGATGGAAATGGCAGAATAGCGCGGGTAATGATGAATGCAGAACTTACATCAAAAGGAATGTCCAAGATTATTATACCAACTGTTTACCGTATAGACTATTTGGATGCTATCAGGAAGCTCACCCGAAAGAGGGAGGCATCTACATATATACGCATGCTTACTAGGGCATATGCCTTCAGTGCATCCATATATGGGGAAGATTTAGAGGCAATAGAAGGCTATTTGAAAAAATGTAATGCCTTCGAAGCCAGTGAGCAGTATATACTCAAATTCAAGTAACCTGCATGGAATGGTGTTCAACAAGTATATTATTGGGTTATTTCTTTTTCAGAATTAAATAATAAATAGGGATCCCCAATAATATAATGCCTAGACCAGGAAGTGTATAATTGGTTTCAAAAATCAATAACAATATTGCTAATATGGTGGCAACCAAAATATAAATTGCCGGTAAAAAAGGATAACCAAATGCTTTATAAGTGCGCTCCTCGTCTGGACGCTTTATTCTGAGAATATAAATGCCGATTATTGTAAGCACATAAAAAACTAGTACTCCAAAAATTACTAGCGCCAGCAAGTCATTATATTTTCCTGAAAGACAAAGTAAAGAGGCCCACAAACATTGGACCCAAAGGCTGTAACCGGGTACTCGTTGTTTATTCAGAGTTCCGGCTTTACGGAAAAATAATTTATCGCAGGCCATTGTATAATAAACCCTTGCGCCAGCAAGTATTAATCCATTATTGCAGCCAAAAGTAGAAACCATAATCATTAAAGCAATAATGAGTGTGCCACTAGAACCAAAAATATGTTCAGCTGCTACAATGCCTATTCGATCATCTTTAGCGAAAGCGATTTCGTGCATGGGTAAAACTGCCAAATACATTATATTAGTTAAGACGTAAATGATGGTTACAATCAATGTACCGAGAAATAAGCTGAGTCCTAAATTTCGTTTAGGTCTATTTACTTCACTTGCAATCATCGTTACATTGTGCCAGGAATCGCTTGAAAACAGAGTTCCTTTCATAGCAACAGCAATGGCACCCATAAATGCTAATCCTGTTAACCCTGTTTTTATCAATTGCCCATTTTGATTTTTTAAGGAAGAGAGCGTCCAGGCATTTTGCCAGTTCGCATGCCATATTTCAGCTTTTGCACCCCAACTCAAACCAAAAACTATTAATGCCAGTAAAGAGAATATTTTAATAATTGTAAAAGATGTTTGTATGATTGTTCCCTTTTTAATGCCCCTGCTATTGATATAGGTTAATAATATTATCATGCCTATAGCCAGTAATTGGGCGGCAGAAACTGAAAACCAACTTGTCGCAAATAAGATTTTATTTTCTCCGACTGCCGGAATTACATATGCTGTAAATTTTGCAAAGGCTACCGCGACTGCCGCGATAGTACCCGTTTGAATAACTGCAAAAAATGACCAACCATATAAAAAGCCAACCAATGGATTATAAGCTTCGCGAAGATATACATATTGGCCGCCTGCCCTAGGAAACATAGCCGCTAACTCTCCATAGCTTAACGCGGCAATCATTGTTACAATACCAGCAAGCACCCACATAAGTAAGAAATAACCGGCAGAACCAACACTACGAGCTATCTCGGAGCTTACAATAAAAATTCCGGAGCCAATCATAGAGCCGGCTACAATCATCGTGGCATCCAACAAACCAAGGCTCTTTTTAAAGCCTTCCTTATTGGCGTTTCTTGTTGTAGATATTACTGGTTGATTTTGCATGCAGCTTTTACTTTACTGATGAAATAAAAACTAAAAATAAATTGTTTCAATAAATTCTATTTGCCGTTAATTAATCAATATTAACACGATATTGATATTATTATGTGAGCGTGCCCTCAAACATTCGTGTATTCCGACCGTTTTTGTTAACAGCTATCAAAATCTTGCCAACATTCGCTAATTTCTGTGTAATCATCTATACGATAGCCTTAATATCTTTGGTTAGACAGGCATTTATTGTTATTGCCATTCCTCCCTGAAAAAAATATTTATATGAAAGCTGTAGCTGCTTTGAAAAAAATAATAGAATCGCTTCTGATAGTTTCTGTTTTAATGTTGAATATTCCTTTATCATCATTCGCACAACAAATGAATGAATCAAAGGATAATGAAATGGCGCCCTCCGTAAGAGAATATATGGCAGGATTAAGGGATCTAAACCGTGCTTATTATGACATGAATTATACCATATTAGCACAAAAAGAAGCGGCCTATTTTAAGAGTTGGAAACAAAAGATGCAGCTGTTCCAGTTCGATAAGTTTAGCCAGGGAGCAAAAGTCGATT
The DNA here is from genome assembly GCF_050436765.1 of Arachidicoccus sp. Lineage (NCBI taxonomy): Bacteria > Pseudomonadati > Bacteroidota > Chitinophagia > Chitinophagales > Chitinophagaceae > Arachidicoccus > Arachidicoccus sp. Next base: position 11,914 of record NZ_JBNQGD010000218.1, read on the forward strand.
ATATCTTGCTTTCGAAAAATATAGAGAGAAATGAAAGCGATTTGGCTGATCAACAAAAAAGCTGGGACGAACTTCAACCGGTTTTGCCTTTCGCCGACCAAATTTTGGAGCTTGTCAAAATGAGGCATTGGGGAAGCACTCCTGATGCAAAACTAGTGGCTACTATTTATGATTCTATTGGAAAAGAGATACAGACTGCCCAAGAAAAATTGTCTCAAACAAATTTAACCGGGATTCATTCATTACCGATTGTCATGAATATTATGCATTCGTTAAGGGGAAATTTAAGAGACGTTTATAATTTTTATAATGGCTATGACCCTTCTTTTACTTGGTGGGTAGCTACTTCTTTCAGGCAGACAGATTCCTTATTTGACATTTATACAGAAAAGATACAAAATAAAATATCTAACAATTTGGCTAGTAATGATGGTAGCGGCATTCCAGGTGTGCCTATTGGTTTGGCGAAAGTAAAGCAATCTTTAAATTTCGAAATGATTCCATATTCTGCTGATGAATTGGTAAATATTGCGAAGCAAGAATACGACTGGTGTCTAAAAGAAATGAAGAAGGCTTCCGCACAAATGGGTTACAAAGACGACTGGCATGCCGCATTAGAGGCTGTAAAGAATGACTATGTGCCGGTAGGGCAACAACCTGCATTAATCGATAGTTTACAAAATGAAGCACTGGACTTTGTTGCCGCTCATAAGCTTATAGATATCCCCCCTTTGGCCAAAGAAACCTGGACAATGAAAATGATGTCACCAAAAGAGCAATTAATTAACCCGTTTTTTTATGGAGGAATTTTAATTAGTATCTCTTATCCAACCAATACAATGAGCTATTCAGATAAGCTGGAAAGTTTGAGGGGAAATAATATTTATTTTTCGCGTGCCACCGTTTTTCATGAATTATTGCCTGGGCATTATCTGCAGGCCTATATGAATGAACGCTACAAAACATATCGAAGACCTTTTCAAACTGCTTTTTGGACCGAAGGATGGGCTTTTTATTGGGAAATGCTTTTATGGGATAATGGTTTCGATAAAACACCCGAACAGAAAATTGGTGCTTTGTATTGGAGAATGACACGCTGTGCCCGAATTATCTTTACCATGAATTTTCATTTGGGGCACTGGACACCCAAACAATGTGTTGATTACTTGGTAAATAGTGCTGGCTTAGAAAGAAAAAATGCAGAAGCCGAAGTGAGGCGTTCTTTTGGAGGAGAATACGATCCCCTCTATCAAATAGCCTACATGATCGGGGCATTACAATTTAGAGCACTTCATCAT